>JABLXW010000002.1 GCA_013177945.1 Bacillota bacterium | reverse complement strand
CCCCAAGCCCACGATGAGGAAAGGCTCGAGGAGTGAAGCCAGCCGCGCGACTGCCGTCTCGACCTCCCTTTCGTAGAAGACCGCGGCGCGCTCGAGCATAGCGTCCAGAGCCCCGGTCTCCTCACCCACCGCAACCATGCGGGTCACCATGGGGGGAAAGACCCCGCTCCGGGCGAAGGGCCCCGCGAGGCCCGCCCCTTCCCGGATGCTCTCGGCCGCCTCCTCCACCGCCCGCGTCACCAGAGTGTTGCCGGTCACGTTCTTCACCACGTCGAGGGCGCGCAGGATAGGCACGCCACCCCGGAAGAGGGTTCCCAGGGTGCGGCAGAAGCGGGCGATAATGATCTTCCGAAAAAGGCTCCCGAAAACCGGCAAGCGCAACAGGAGGCGGTCCCACCATTCCTTCCCGCGGGGCGAGGAAACAACCGCCCGCAGGCCGCCGGCCAGGGCTAAGGCCTGAAGCGGCACGCAGTACCAGTAACGGCGGAAACCCACGCTCATGCCCATCACAAACCTTGTCGGCAAAGGCAGCGGCACGGTAAGTTCTCGCAGCATGGTCATGAAAGTCGGGAGGACGAAGGTTACGAGAACGACCAGAACCGCAACTGCGATCAGCACCACTATTGCAGGATATGTCACAGCAGACTTGATCTTGCCCCGCATCTCGTGCTCCCTTTCGAAGTGGAGGGCGAGGCGCTCAAGCACGCGGTCAAGAACCCCTCCCACTTCTCCCGCCTCCACCATGTTGGTCATCACGGGCGGGAAGATGCGCGGGAAAAACCGGAGCGCCTCCGCCAGGCTCCGCCCCGCCTCGAGGTGCTGGACCACCCCCGCCACCGCCCGGCGCAGGCGCCGGTCCTCGGCCTGCTCGGCCAAAACGGTGAGGGCACTGAGCAGGGGGATCCCGGCCTCCACCAGGGTGGCCAGCTGGCGGCAGAAGACGGCGAGGCTCCCCGACCCCACCCGCTGCCCCAAAAGCGCAGAAAAGTCTACCATCCTCGTCGCGGCCGGTGCAGGGGCAACATCAACTATAAAGTAGTTCTGACTGCGCAGGAGGGCCACAGCCGCGGCCTCGCTCTCGGCCTCGAGCATCCCCCGGACCAGGTTGCCTGCAGAGTCGCGCGCCCGGTACACGAAAGTCCCCGCCATGAGATCTCATCCAAGCTCATAACTGCTGGAATTGTTCTACATGATTCGCCAAGTTTCCCCATTTTCCTGCAAGAAATTAAAAAAATTTGCGTCACTCTTCCGCATAGGTTACCCGTATCACCTCCTGCAAGGCGGTCACCCCCTCCAGGGCCTTGGCGATCCCGTCCTCTTTCAGAGGAACCATTCCCTCCTCCAGGGCGCACCTCCTGATCTCGCCTGCCGGAGCTTTGGCATTGATCAGCGCCCTGATCGACCTGGTGGCAACCAGGACCTCCTGGATGCTCGTTCTCCCCTTGTAGCCGGTGTAACCGCAGGCCGCGCAGCCGCGGCCCCGGAAGACCCTCACAGGCTTGTCTGAGTTCACAAAGGCGTATTCCGGCGTGTCGGGAGAAAGCTCGTAAGCCTCCCGGCAACGGGGGCAGACCACCCGGACCAGCCGCTGGGCCACTACACCGAGGACCGAGGACGCCACGAGAAAGGGCTCGACCCCCATGTCGATCAGGCGCGCGAAGGCGCCCGCGGCGTCGTTCGTGTGCATCGTAGAAAGCACGAGGTGGCCGGTGGTGGCGGCCCTCACGGCGATCGCCGCGGTCTCCGCGTCCCGAATCTCCCCCACCATGATGATGTCCGGGTCCTGGCGCAGGATGGAGCGCAGGCCTGTAGCAAAGGTGAGGCCCGCCTTAGGGTTTATGCCCGTCTGGTTGACACCCGGCAGTGTATACTCTACAGGGTCCTCGATGGTGATGATGTTTTTTTCGGAGGTGTTCAGCTCGTTCAGCACAGCATAAAGTGTGGTGGTCTTCCCGCTTCCCGTTGGGCCGGTGACCAGAATCATGCCGTACGAACTCCTGATCAGGGCGTTGAAGCGGGCGAGATTCTGCGAAGAAAACCCTAACTGGTTCAAATTCAGCAAGGCACTGCTCTTGTCGAGGAGCCTGATCACGATCTTTTCCCCGAAGACGGTGGGCATAGTCGAGACGCGCATGTCGATGTCCCTTTCATCCTGCCTCAGCTGAATGCGGCCGTCCTGTGGAACTCTCTTTTCGGCAATATCGAGGTTTGCCATGATCTTGATCCTCGAAGTAACAAGCGCCTGGACGCGCTTGGGCAGCTGCATGATCTCGCGCAGGGAGCCGTCTATCCTGTACCTCACCCGCACCCCCTGCTCCTGGGGCTCGATGTGGATGTCGCTCGCCTTCTCAGCAATCGCCCTGCTCAGGAGAGAATTGACCAGCCTCACAACCGGGGCCTCCTCAGCCGCGGCCTCTTCGGTGCGCGCGGGCCGTGCTTCCTCCTCGGGCATGCCCATCGCAAGCTCTTGAATGGCCCTGCCCATCTCAGGTGCTGCCAGGCAGCGCTCAAGGGCCTCTTCGATCTCCCGGCGCCGCGCTATCACGGGGTTGATCTCCAGACCCGTGGCAAAGCGCAGGTCGTCGAGGGCGACGACGTTGAGGGGATCGGCGACCGCGACCGTGAGGGTGCTGCCCTCCTTCCTTAAAGGGAGGACCTTGTGACGGCGGATCAGGGATTCAGGCAAACTCCTCACAAGGTCGGGGCTGAGGGGCTTATCTGCGAGGCTCACGCGGGGAATGCCGAGCTGGTACTCCAGGACCTCCAGAATGTCGTCTTCGCTCACGTAACCGAGCCTCACCAGCACCTCGCCGAGGCGCTCCCCGGTCTCGCGCTGCACCTTCAGAGCTTCCTCCAGCTGCGCCGGGGTGATGAGATTGTACTCCACTAGGATATCACCTAGAAGCCTGCGGTGCATTCCTGCAGACATCCAGATCCCCTTCCCTCTAAACCCTTTCTTTCAGCTCCACCTGCCCTGCCACGACAACTCTTTTTTTCTCCTTTTTCGCCCTTGTCGAAGCCAGGCTCGCCATGTTGAGCAGGTCGCGGAAGCTCGCACCGCGCCCCCCGGTTCGGGTGAACCTCCTCCTTCCTCCAGCCACACCGCCGGATATCGTCACTTTGACACCGCCTGGCCACTCCACCTTTTCGAGCGCCTCCACCATCCGGAAGGCAAGCCTCTTCGCTTCTTCCAGAGGCCTCGTGGTAAGGATTACAAACTCGTCCCCGGCGTAGCGGCAGAGATAATCAACATCACCTATCACGCCTTTCAGAATCTGGGCCACTTTCTGCAGCACCTCGTCCCCAAAAACGTGCCCGTGCTCTTTGTTGATCATCCCGAAGTCGTCGAGGTCGAGGAAAATGACCGCGATCTCTCTTCCCTCCTGCAGCAGCTCCCAAGCCTTCCCCTGCAGGAACTCCGCCTTGTTGAGACCTGTCAGGGTGTCCACGTGCTTTGCCAGTTCAGCATAAAGCTGGGACTTCGTCACCACCCCGACCAGTCGGCCCTCCTTTGCCACGACGAGGCGCTCGATCCCATGGGAGTCCAGGAGCTCCTTGGCCTCCCAAAGCGAGCATTCCGGAGGCACCGAAATCACCTTCCTGTTCATGGCATCGGCCACCAGCCTGTTGGGGTGGGAGCGCCTCACATCCCGCGAGGTGATGATTCCGACGAGCTGCTCCCCGTCGACCACGGGAAGACCGCCTACCTTAAACCTGCTCATCAAGGCAGCAGCCTGGTCCACGCTGTCGTCAGGACTAACCGTCACAAGCTCTCCGGTCATGATCTCGCCGACGGTTAATTTCATAGATCCACCGCCCGATTCACCTGGACAACAATGTTGACCTGGGCCTTCACAACAGTATTCTCAGTCGCCAAGCGGGCCCCCTCCTCCAAAACGATGGCCAGCAGCTTCTCCCGCGGGAGGAACTTCAGCAAAGACTTCTTCAAAACTACCGCCTCAAAAATGTCGTGCTCAATGTGAACGATCTCGTACTGCTGGGGCGAGACCGCGTCCACCATCCGCCTCACAGCCTCCGGGCCAATGGGGGCCTTCTTCCCCACCAGCAGCAGGTCCTGCATGGGCGGAACCTCAAACTCGGAAAGCCTGAGCGTCATCTCCGCCCTGCGAACCGGTTCCGCAGGGTGCGAGGGAAAAGACGGTCTGGAATGCATTTTCCTCACCTCTGGATTCAGGTATAGGTATGGAGACCCCTCTGGTAGGTATTGATATCCGGCAGATGGGCCATCATGTCTTCCCTGGTAATGAGACCTGATTCGCAAAGACGGCGCAGGGAACTCTCGAGGGTCTGCATCCCGTACTTCCCTCCCGTCTGGATGGTGGAGATCAGCTGGTGGGTCTTTCCCTCCCGGATCAGATTTTTCACCGCGGGAGTGGCGACCATGAGCTCCAGGGCGAGCACGCGCCCCTTCCCGTCGGCACGGGGAAGCAGCTGCTGGGCGATGACCCCTTGTAAAGTCGCCGCAAGCTGGATGCGAATCTGCTGCTGCTGGTGGGGAGGGAAAACATCGATGATCCGGTCTACGGTCTGGGTGGCATCAACGGTGTGAAGGGTGGAAAGAACCAGGTGCCCGGTCTCGGCAGCAGTAATGGCGGTGGCAATGGTTTCCAGATCCCTCATTTCCCCAACAAGGATCACGTCCGGATCCTGGCGCAGGGCTGCACGGAGGCCGCTGGCGAAGGATGCCGTATCTGCTCCAATTTCCCGCTGGTTCACGATGCTCTTCCGGTGCTGGTGGATGTATTCAATGGGGTCCTCGAGGGTAATGATGTGGCAATGGCGCTCGTTGTTTATCAAATCGATCATGGCAGCAAGAGTTGTCGTTTTTCCGCTCCCCGTTGGTCCGGTCACCAGGATCAATCCCTTCGGGCGCCGCGCCAGGCTTTTAACAACCTCCGGCAAGCCCAGTTCCTCAAAAGTGGGAACCCTTGTGGGGACAACCCGGATTGCAAGGGCGCAGGATCCCCGCTGCCTGTAAGCATTAACGCGGAAGCGGCTCACCCCGGGCAGAGAATAGGCGAGATCGATTTCTCCTTCGCTGATGAAGCGCTTCCACTGCTCCTCGGTTAAAAGGGAGCGCGCAATCTTTTCCGTATCCGGCACGGTGAGCGGGGGGAATTCCAGGGGAACAAGATAGCCGTTGAGGCGAAGGACGGGAGGAATCCCTACAGTCAAATGCAAATCAGAGGCCCCCCGGCGCGCGGTGAGGCGCAGCAGTTCCAGGCCATCCGGCTGACTCACAATCCATCCCTTCCTTTTTCACGGCATTCCTCGAGGGCAGTCCTGATTTCTTCCGGCTCAAGATCCGAAAAGATATCCACCTGACCCAGGCCAAGAGGAAGGACAAAGCGCAGCTTTCCGTGGTATACCTTTTTGTCCCGGGGCAAGATTGCAAGAATTTCCCCGGCGTCAAAAGGAAGGCGCGTCGGCAGCCCTGCCCGCTCTAAAAGGGCGATGAGGCGCTCCCGGTCACCCGGATCCATAACGCCCTTTTTTACCGCCAGGGTTGCCGCAGCAACCATTCCGATGCTCACGGCCTCACCATGCCGGTAGACACGGTAGTCGGTCAGGGTTTCCAGGGCATGCCCTACGGTGTGGCCGAAATTCAAGATAGCCCGCAGCCCCAATTCCCTTTCGTCTTTTTCAACGATCTTCGCCTTGATTGCACATGCCTGCTTGATAATTTCAACCAAAACCTCCTGGTCGCAGGCTAAGACCCGATCCAGATTTTCCTCCAGAAAGTAAAAAAATCCTTCATCCCAAATGACACCGTACTTGATCACCTCTGCCAGCCCCGCCCGCAATTCCCGCAGGGGAAGGGTTCGCAAGGTGGCGACATCGGTGAAAACCAGGAGGGGCTGATAAAAACAGCCGATCATATTTTTTCCCTTCGGGTGGTTGACGGCAACCTTTCCTCCTACCGAACTGTCAACCTGAGCCAGCAAAGTTGTCGGCACCTGAACGAGCGGAATGCCGCGCAAGAATGTAGCTGCCACAAACCCGGCCAGATCCCCGATTACGCCGCCGCCCAGCGCGACCAGGGCGCTCTGCCGCTCAACGCCCCCCTTCAGGGCGCAGGTGTAAAGCAGGGAGGCAGAATCGAGCGATTTGTATTCTTCCCCATCCGGCAGCTCGTGATAGACTACTTCAAAACCGGCTTTCGCAAGGGCATCACGCACCTGCTTTCCGTAGATCCCACCCACGATCTCATTCGTCACCACAAAGATGCGGGGAGAAAGGTGCAGGGGGACCAGATACCGGCCCAGTTCCGGCAGAATAGAAGAGCCTATCAAAATCGGATAGCTGCGCGCCCCCAGGTTAACCTGCAGGGTTCCCATCGTACGTTTCCCCCTTGAACTCCCATCCCTGTTTTTTTAAAAAAGAAATGATGGCCTTGACCACCTGCTCCAAACTGAGATTTGAAGTATCGATTTTAAAATCGTGGTTTTCGTAAAAAGGCGCCCGTGCTTCCAGGAGACTCTCGATCCGGGCAATTAAATCATCTCCCCTTTTTAAAAGAGGCCGCCCTGAGTGGTGGCGAACACGCCGGGCAATCACCGCAGGCTCCGCCTCCAGAAGAATAATGAGACCCTTTCTCCGCAGTCTTTCCATGTTTTCAGGGTCCAAAACAACTCCGCCCCCGGTCGCGATCACACAGCGGCTGCGCTCTGAGACCTTCTGCACCACGAGGCGCTCTTCCGCGCGGAAACGCTTCTCTCCGTACCTCCGGAAAATTTCAGGAATTGGAAGGCCGGTTGCCTCTACAATTTCCCGATCGGTGTCAATAAAATCCAGACCTAAGCGGGCGGCAAGGAGCCTTCCCACCGCCGTTTTTCCCGTCCCCATAAACCCCGTCAAGACAATATTTTCCTTCTTCAAATTTCCATCGCCCCTCAAGCCTGCCTGATGTAGCTCAGGTATTCCTCCCAGCGCGTCCTGACCTCTTCCAGCGTGTCTCCCCCGAACTTCTCCAGAACGGCGGAGGCCAGAACCCACGCCACCACAGCCTCACCCACCACCGCGGCGGCAGGCACCACACAAACATCGCTCCGCTCGAAGGCAGCCTCCACCGGCTTTTTTGTCAAAAGGTCCACGCTCGGGAGCGGGGTGCGCAGAGTGGGAACCGGCTTTACCGCCGCACGCAAAACCAGCGGCGCTCCGTTGGTCATCCCCCCCTCGAGCCCCCCGGCATGGTTGGTGGGGCGGTAAAAACCTTCTTCCGGGGTGTAGCAGATGGCATCGTGGTAGGCAGATCCGGGAAGCGCGGCGCCCCGGAAGCCCAGGCCGACCTCCACCCCCTTCACCGAAGGAATACTCATCAAAGCCGCCGCAAGCCGGGCATCGAGGCGGCGGTCCCAGTGGACGTGGCTCCCCAGGCCAGGGGGAAGGCCGAGGCAAATGATCTCGAAGACCCCGCCAAGCGTGTCCCCCTTTTCCCCTGCCTGCTCAATCGCCTCGATCATTTTTCCGGCAGCCGCCTGATCGGCACAGGCAACGGGATTTTCTGCGGCACGCGCCGCGGCCTCAAGGCAGTCAGGCCCCAGAGAATCAACGGCAACGGACCCGATCTGAACAACGTGGCCGACAAGTGAGCAGCCCAGGTTCTCCAGAAAAAGGCGGGCAACGGCTCCGGCGGCAACCCGGGCCGCGGTTTCCCTGGCGCTGGCCCTCTCCAGAATATTACGCAAATCCTCCTGCCGGTACTTGAGGCCTCCTGCCAGATCGGCATGGCCGGGCCGCGGCCGCGTCAGCCTTCTCTCCTCTTCCTTTTCCGGCACAATCTCCGCAGGATCGGGAGACATGACATCCCGCCAGTTCACCCAGTCCAGATTCCTTACCATGAGAGCAATGGGGCTCCCCAGGCTGAGGCCCTTCCTTACTCCGGCAAGAATCTCTACCTGATCCCGCTCAATTCTCATGCGCGCTCCCCGCCCGAAAGAAAACTGGCGGCGCCTCAGCTGGACATCAATCGCGCCTTTGTCTACCGGGACCCCCGCGGGCAATCCCTCAATGATCGCCACCAGGGCGGGGCCGTGTGATTCTCCGGCCGTCAACAAACGCAGCATCCCCGCACTTCTCCATTCCTTTCGAATTCTCAAGCGGAATTCCGCAGACTTTCCTCCACAACAGCCCGCATGATCGCCACAGGCGCCTGCAGCCCTGTCCAGATTTCAAAGGCAAGGGCGCCTTGATGCACCAGCATTCCAATTCCGCCCACGACACGGCAGCCCCGCGCCGCAGCCTCTTTTAGCAAGCGCGTCCTGGGGGGATTGTAAACAAGATCGCAGACAACCAGGCCGGGCCGCAGCAGGCACGGATCCACGAGGGGAGCCTCGTCGTGGTGGGGGTACATCCCAACGGGGGAGGCGTGCACCAGCAGATCGGCGCGGGCAAGCGCCGCCGAAAGGAGATCCTCCCTCAGGGCACCCGCCTCCACATCACACCCCGTTGCCCGGTGCAGGTCCCCCGCGAGCGCCTGCGCCCGCTCCGGATTCCTGTTGAAAATCCGCAGCGTCCTGGCGCCCTCCAGGGCAAGGGCAAAGGCCACCGCGCGCGCCCCTCCTCCGGCCCCCAGCACGACAACGTGCTTGCCCTCAGGCGCAAAATCTGCCTCCGCCCTGAGAGAGAGAAGAAATCCGGCTCCATCTGTATTATATCCGATTAACCGCCCGTTCTGATTCAGGATCGTATTAACCGCGCCAATCAGCCTGGCCTCCCTGTCGACCTCATCCAGGTATGAAATTACCTGTTCTTTATGGGGAATGGTAACGTTGACACCTCCCAATCCCAGGGCGCGAATGGCAGCAACGGCCGTCTGGAGGTCCTCCTTCCTTACCCGAAAGGGGACATAGCAGCAAGGAAGGCCATGGAAGGCAAAGGCCTTGTTCTGCATGACCGGAGAAAGGGAATGCAGAACGGGATCCCCGAATAAAGCAAAAACCTTCGTCTGCCCGGTAATCATGCCCTGGTTCAAACCTCCGTCAGGTGAATTACATAAAAAAAGTGCAGAGCGGCCATAATGAATTTAAGAAGTTCAATTCAAGGAGGTCAGAAAATGCCCCATAACCTGAGTGAACTCGATATCGCCAGTCTCACCGAGGAGGAACTGGCGAAACTGCAGGAGGCGGAAAGATTTATCAACCGCAACAAAGGTGGAGCCCGGAAAGAAGAAGTTTACCTCGTTGCTGTCACAAGACCGGGGCGGTAAAAAACCGCCTTGCTTCATTTTAACCAGAAACAGCCGGGCGGCTACGCCAGAACCGCAACCAGTTCCTGGATCCGTGCCGCAAGCTCCTCCAGATTGAGCGGTTTTGTCAGGTGCAGCGCTGCTCCAGCCGCTTTGGCTTCCCGGGCCACCTCGGGGGCCTGATCACCTGAATAACTGATTACTACGATCTCAGGCCACCGTTCCTTAATAACGCGGGTTACACTGATTCCATCCAAAACCGGCATCCGCACATCCATGACGATGACCTGAGGCCGTTTTGATTTTGCCATTTCAATTGCTTCAAGGCCGTTCTTTGCTTCCCCCACAACCTGGAGGCGAGGACAGGTCCTCAGGTACTCAACAAGGAGCTTTCTCAATGCAGGGTAATCATCCACAACAAGCACCGATATCATTTTTTCACTCCCACCTAATAATAAAAATTATGAGTTTTGATAAATTCCGGAAAATTCAATACATACACTGCAAAATTTTATCAAATACGGGTGTAAAACTTTGTCAGAACGCGTCGATTCCGGCGTTTTTATTTTAAAATGAGCCTCTCGAGAAGACGCATCAAACGGGTTCCAAAAAATTCCCGCCTGCTGATGGGAGCTACCAGGATCGTGTAAAGACCTGCCCTGTTTCCTCCAAGAACATCCGTGAAAATTTGATCCCCGATCACAGCAGTTTCCTCGGCCCGTGTTCCCATAATTTCTAAAGCGTGCCGGAAACTCCGCCGCCGGGGTTTCTGGGCCCGGGCGACAAAAGGAAAGCCCAGCCGCTGAGCCACCTCCTGGACGCGCCGGGTAGAATTATTGGAAACAAAACAGACCCGAAAGCCCAGGTTCTTCGCCCTTTCCAGCCATGCTACGGTTTCTTGAGAAAGAACAGGATTCCGCCACTCGGTAAGGGTGTTGTCAAGATCGATGATCATGCCGCGGATCCCCGCCCGGAGGAGATCCTCCAGGGGGATTTCCAGCACAGAGCGATAAATCCGGTTGGGGCGAAGCAAGTTCAAGTTCATCTCCGTTCCTGCCTTTAAACTATTCTCGCGCTTGCTGCGGCAACCCTTCTTGCAGTGCAATACCCGGTTCTTCTTTCATCTGTCGCCACTTAGAGCCCTGCCGGCTCCCCCGCAGCTCCAGTTCCTTCTCAATCGCGCTGAGCACCTGGGCCTTCCCCACCCCCCAGTGGGGAGCCAGGAGATACCTGCTCTCCAGAACCTCACCTACAAGCCTGTGGATGACAAGATCCGGGCGGAGCAGTTCTAAAAAATCGCACACCAAAGAGAGGTACTCCTCAAAACCTAAGGTTTGGACGCGGCCCTCCCGGTACATTTCGGCTAAAGGGGTGTTTTCAATTACCTGCAGGTGGTGGATTTTAACTCCCTGAATCGGCTGGGAACTCAAAAACAATGCGGTTTCCAGCATGTCTTCTCTCGTTTCGCCGGGCAGCCCCAGGATTACGTGGGCACAAAGAAAAAGCCCCCTTCCCTGGCTGCGGGCAACCGCGTCCTCAAAGTCAGCTCTGGTATGGCCCCGGTTGAGCAGCAAGAGGGTCCGGTCATGGGCCGACTGCAACCCATACTCCACCCAAACGTGCCACCTGGCCGCGTATTCCGCCAGTAAATCCAGCACCGCGTCCGGGACGCAATCCGGCCTCGTCCCGATGCACATTCCAATCACATCGGGATCTGCAAGGGCGCTGTCGTAAATCAACCTTAATTTTTCAACAGGAGCATAGGTGTTGGTGTAGGGCTGGAAGTAGACCAGGAACCTGCACCCTTCTTTCCTTTTAACAGCCGCCTTCCCTGCTGCAATTTGGGCCCGCAGAGAAGCGGCGGGATCGCCGAGCGCGGGGCTGAAGCTCGGGTTCCAGCAAAAAATGCACCCCTTATCACTGATGGTGCCATTCCGGTTCGGACAGGTGAATCCGGCGTAGACCGGAAGTTTGTAAACGCGGAACCCGAAGCGCTCCCGGAAAAAACGGCTCAGGGAGTAATAGCGCATATCAGGCGGCGCCTCCAAAGTGATTACGGTTTCTTCCCGGCAACATATGTTTCCCGATCAACTTAACACATTTCCTTAAATTTTACAAGAGTTTGAAAATTTTACGCCGGATTCAGCTTTCTGCTGAAAGTTCTTTAAGCAGCTTTTTAATTGCTCTTTTCTCAATTCGGGAAACATAGCTCCGGGAAATTCCGAGCATGCGTGCAATCTCCCGCTGCGTTTTTCGCAAGCCCCCAAAAAGGCCGTACCTGAGCTCCAAAACCTTGCGCTCCCTTTTGTGCAGCTTCTTGACTTTTTCCAGCAGGCGCCGTTCCTCAAAAAAATTTTCAACCACTTCCGAGACTGCTTCGGGCCCCGTTCCTAAAATATCCATCAGAGTAATCTCGTTCCCCTCTTTATCCGTTCCGATGGGATCGTAGAGGGAAACCTCCCCCCTGGACTTTTTCGCGGCCCTCAGAAACATTAAGATCTCAATCTCAAAGACTATACCTTGCGGGAAACATTGGTAATACTCTCAACAGCTTCCTCCAGTTGAAGAATAACCGTTACCGCAACCCCCTCCATGCTCTTGGCTGCGCGACCCGGCTTCGGCCTTCCCGTGATCACAATCTGGCGAATCAGGGCGCGAACCAGGCCCCGTTTTTCCTCAAAACTCATCTCATCCAACCGGTCCAGGACCCCCTTTGCCAGGGTCCTAAGCTCGTCCATCCTAACGGCTGCGCTTTCCGTGCTGCGCAGAACATGCTCCAGCTCCTTTTTCCTCGCCTCGAGCCTTTCTCTCTTTTCCTTTAAATCCGCCAGCTTCGCCTTCATTTTCACGTCGAGTTCAAAGAGCCCCGAGGCCAGGGCGTCCAGGACGGCCTCCCGGCCCCTTTCCACCTCAAGCAGCCGCTTTTCGATGCGCCTGTGTTCCTGGCGAAGTTCATCAGCACGCGGCGCGCTCGTCGCAGCCTCCCGGGCAACCGTGTCCGGATCGCAAAAGACCGCTTTCACCTGACCCCAAACGATCTTTTCCAGTTCGTCGGCCCTTATTGCTTTAGGCGGGCGACACCCCTGGTTCCGGGATACGCACCTTGCCCGGCGGCATGTATACCTGCGTTCAGCAACCCCCCACCACCTGATGTACGCTCCCCCCATCGTGTTTCCGCAGTCTGCACAGGTGAGCAGGCCGGAAAGGAGGTATTTCCGCCTTCCCTGCTTCGTCCAGAGCCTTCGGATCTCCCGGAGCTTCTCCTGGGCCTTTTCCCAGGTTACGGGGTCCACGATCGGAGGGACGGGGATCGTAATCACCTCCCTGGGAGGCCGGAGGGTTCGGGTGTGCCAGTCGATCTTTCCGTATTTCCACTCGCCTTTGAAGACGGGATTGACCAGGATCTGCCGGACGACCTGCCGGTGCCAGTACCCGGTGCGCTTTCTTGTGGGTATTTCCAAATCGTTCAACCGGTTCGTGACGCCTGCAATTCCGATGTCCTCATTCGCGAACCATTTGAAAATGTTTCGGACAACAGCAGCCTCGTCTTCGTTAATACTCACTTTCCCCGTTTCGGGGTCGTATTGATACCCGTAGACAGTAAAGCCGACCGGCATCCCGCCCTGCCGCGCCTTCTGAAGCTTCCCCCGCATCATTCGTTCCCGGATCTTCTCCCGCTCGTATTCTGCGATTGCCCCTTTTATAGAGTAAAAGAGCCTGCCCTCCGGGGTGTTCTTCCACTCAAAGTCGAGAAACTCCAACCTGAGTCCGGCCTTTTCAAACTCCTCCGTCAGCAGCAGCTGGTGGGCCAGTTTCCTCGCCAACCGATCCGGGTCCCGCAAAACCAAAAGGTCAAGGCGGCCGTCCCTGATCCATTCCCGCATCTCCGTAAGTTTGGGCCTGTCCAGGGTGGCTCCGGAATAACCCAGATCGGCAAAAACGTAAACCTCGACGGGTTCTTCCGGTAAAGCAATTTCGTGTATTCGCCTTCTCCCGGCTTCCTCCTGCTCCGCAGCGCTGTACCCGTGCAGTGCCTGCTCTTCTGTGCTTACTCTGATATAGATTCCTGCGCGCATTTTTCCCTCCGTTCCTTTTCCTCCAGCACTTTTTTCGCCAGCAGCTGCAGAGCGCGCTTGAGGCCGTCTCCTCCTCCCAGGACAACCCGAACCATCGGTTTTTCGCTTGCATCCGCCTTTTTCTCCAGTTTCCTGACCTTCGGCATGAAGGAATCATCTCCTTTCGCCAAAATTCTACGTGAGACACGGATTGTCCTATTAATACCGGAAGGAAATACCAGAATCTGTAGGTGGTGAATTCGGCATCACCCTATAGTGGCTTGACGCGATCCGCGTATGCTGGAGGACTTGACTTATCACGCAACCAAGTGATACACTTATTTACGTGGAGGTGAAGGATGTGGAGTACCAGAATGTTACCCTTTCGCTACCCAAGGAAGTGCTGCGCCGGGCAAAACATATCGCTATTGAGCGGGGTACCTCGCTCTCCGGTCTTCTCACCCAGTTGCTCGTGGACCTCACGCGCAGGGAAGACGAGTACCGCAGGGCAAAGGAGTGCCACCTGGCCATGCTGGACGAGTTTGACCTGGCGACGAAGGGAAACATCACGTGGACCAGGAGCGATCTCTATGACCGGTGAAAACGGCGGCCGGCAGTTTGTGGATACCAGCGTGCTGGTTTATGCCCACGATACCTCGGCCGGGGAAAAGCACACCCGGGCTAAGGCTCTGGTCGCAGAACTCTGGCAATCGGGCAACGGCTGCCTCAGCGTGCAGGTATTGCAGGAGTTCTACGTGACGGTAACCCAAAAGGTCCGCAAGCCGCTTCCGCCGGAAACGGCAGCACGGATCATTGAGTATCTTTCGCACTGGCGCGTGCACACGCCGGATGCCGGTGACGTGCTGGAGGCCATCAGGATTCAACAGAGGTACGCCATATCCTTTTGGGACGCGATGATTATTCGCAGCGCCGAGGCGCTGGGCAGCAAAGTAATCTGGTCCGAAGACCTGAACCCCGGGCAGTATTATGGCGAGGTGAAGGCCGTAAATCCCTTTTCTTGATGATGCTGGCCGCGTGTTGCGGTTGCACATACCTCTCATTCTCTGTCTGGTCACCAGCAGCATCTTCGCGAAAACAGCTTGCGGACTCAGATGCAACGTACTATTCCGGGCTGCCGGCCGGTAGCAGGCCCGGACGGCTCCCCTTCCGTTACCCTTTCCGCAACTTCGGTTGGGTCAGAGCCATCCTGTTTATCGCTTCCATGAAGGCTTCCGGCTCCGTCCCTCTCTCCCTGCCACGCAGGTCCTGGAAAGAGGACGGTATTTTCTTACCCTGGGCCTTGTCCTCCTGCGTGATCGCGGCCAGCGCGGTGTCGCACCAAGCGACAGCCATCCGGGCGAAACGGCGGCCGAATTCCAGGGTAAAGACCAGTCCAAACCCCGTTCAGGCAACTACCCTTGACAGGAACTGATGTAAGGCTTATCCTTAGACGTAAGGAGGTATTTAAATGTTAAGAGCAAGGTTAACAAGTAAGGGGCAGGTGACGATACCCGTAGCCGTCCGCCGTAAGCTTAACTTACAACCGGGAGACGAGCTCGTGTTCGATCTCAGCCCGGACGGAGAGGTTAAGGTCAGGGCCCTGAAGCGCAAACGCTTAACCGAACTCTACGCTTCTCTGCCTGCTAAGAGACCCTACCCCGGCAAGACGGAAGTTCGCGAAGAGGTAGCCACCGGGCTGGCCCGGCAGATACTGGGTAAAGGGAAAGAAAGGTAATGGTTTATTTTTGGGTTGATGCCAACGTTGTCTTGCGCTTTCTCACCGGCGACCCACCGGAAATGGCTGCTAAAGCCCTGGAGCTAATGAGCCGTGCTGAAAAAGGAGATATCGGCCTGCGGGTATCTCATCTGGTAGTAGCCGAAATCGTCTGGGTACTTTCTTCTTTTTACAGGTATGCCAAAAGCCAGATCGCCGAAACCCTGATCTCCTTTCTCAGCGCCGACGGTATTTTCGCTGAAAACCCCGCTTTGCTTATCCAGGCCCTGCAAGATATGGCGAAAAAAAGCGTCGACTTCGCAGATGCCTACCTTGCTGCGCTTGCCCGGACACGCGAGGAAAGCATCTGCTCCTTTGACAATGATTTTTCGCCGCCACCATCCACACGCCCGCAGCGAGCACCGCCGCATACCCCGCTTCCAGGAGCAGGCTAAGGCTGTAGGCTTGCGGCTGCTATTCTGTTCCACTCCCTTGTTTGCGTTTCCCACGCTTGTCTGGAGCTATTCCAAGATAAGGCGAGTCAGTTGTGGAAACAGTCCATCCGCTTGGTAGGCTTGCATTATCGCCTCCAGCAAATGGGCATACTGTGGGAAACGCCGCGTAAACTCTTGAACAAACTTTTCGCGCCCGTTCTCCTCGTCGGGTAGGTTGTTGATGACCCATTCCTCGAAGAAATGTTGCATTTCTTCGATGTCTTTGCCCCGGAAACCAGAGATCAAAGCCAACAGCGAAAACGAGCGAAAGTCGGGATCAACCAGTTCAGCAACTCTGGCAATGGCATCCACGAGGAGCCGCTGGCGAATTTCCGTCTCTCGAATCCGCTCCTCAAGCTTACGAATCCGCTCCTCAAAGCCCTGATGTTTGTCCAAGATGCTACCCGCCTCTCAGAGGAGAACCCACTCCACAAATAGTCGGATGTAGTAACCTACAGCCTTTCCCGTGGAGTAAGGAACGCCGATCCCGTTGAGACCACCTGTGATTTGATCTTCAATAGCTTTCAGCGGAACATCTGCCCAGGTCAGCAGCTTATCCACTATATCGGCGATCTTGCCGGCATATTTTCTAATCGTGCTCGCTACGCTCGACGAGCCGTAGGTTTCAACGAACCTGAGGAGGCTATCCAACGAATGGGAGCGGAGCATCATTTGAAAGCGTCCTCAGGGCCGCCTTGATCACCGCAGACTGGTACTTTGGGCTTCTATCTGACCATCCTATCCTGGCGCAGGTTTGAACATTAACCCCTTTTCCTTGATTTTTTGTTGAACAGCTTTAAAAGAGGCATCCCAGGTGCGTCTTTGCTTAGAGCTTCGAAAATCCGTTCCAAGTCTTCTTCGCCTCTGGTTGGCACAAGACACTTGAAGACCTCTACTAAGCATTCGCGGGCCAGTTTAGGTTGGGCCCAAAGCCTGTCATGGTTATCGGGTATCCAGCGCTTGAACTGCTTGAACCCCTCATATTCTTCTTCACTGAACTCGCTAAGAACGCGGTCCAAGTTAGGAGTACCGCCAGAAGCGCCCATACTACAATACTCCCCATTGAATGATCCATTTGATGCCGAGGGCGATCCAGTGAGACGTAGTGTGAGCGAAACCGAGATTCCAGCGCAAGAAGTTATATGTCTGGTCGTAGATGGTCTGATACGCTAGCTCCTCCCACGTAAGCAACCTCTCTAAGGAAACCGGCAATCTTACCTGCGTTGTTTTTGAGCACAGTGAGGTAGCGGCTGTAACCGCCTCAACATTTTTTAATATTCGTAGTAAATTTCTTTGCTGTAGTCAGCATTTACCTGTGTAGGTGGTTTTACGATTGGAGCATAATACGAACCTACCGCTTTACATCTCCAATATCCCCAAGATGCCCCATAAATTCCCGTTGCCGTTCGCGCACTTCTAGAGTTTTATGTGGTTGTTGTCGGCACTTCAGCTCTTTGATCCAACTCCCCCGAGGTAGCGTAAAATCAATTAAAAGGAAAAACCACAAAAAAGGGCGTACCCTCATATATAGACAATTCCCAAAACAACCGCGATCACTCAGTTAAAATCTTACCAAGAGGGAAATGGCTCACTCACGGATAAATCTTGACCTGGGGGATGAGTTTTGAGAATGTCACTTCAAAGCCGCCGTGAGTATTTAGCCATTGCCCAAAGACGTTACCGGGGCGCAAAAACCAAAAACGAGAGGTCGCGGATCATCGATGAAGTGGTGGAAAACCTGAGTTACCACCGGAAGTACGCCATTCAGGTGCTGAATCACCCACTGCCCGAAAGAAAGCAGAAGATCCGCAGAGCAAGAAAGCCTAAATACCTGGAAGCCTTGCCTGTCATCCAGGTTGTCTGGGAGGCACTGGACTACCCTTGCGCGGAGCGGCTGCATCCCGTACTCCTTTCTACAGCCGAGAGCCTAGCACGTCACGGAGAGATTGTTCTTACTCCTCTGATCAAGGACCAGCTTTCTGAAATCAGTCGTTCCACCCTAGCCCGACTCCTTGCCAGGTGGCAATCTCCCAAGAGGAGGCTGGTAGGGTCCAGGAACAGGTCTCTTTCCGGGCTGCGGGTTGAAGTCCCGGTTAGGAGCTATGCCTGGGATGAGGAACGGCCGGGAGCGTTGCAAGTGGACCTGGTGGAGCACAATGGTGGTTCCTCTTTGGGCCAGTTCGCTTATACCATTACCGTGCTTGATATCGTCAGCGGCTACAGCCGCCGCAGGGCCGTTTTGGGACGGGGCCAGGCAGGGATCTCCAGGGAACTGGCTGGAATCCTTCGGGAATGGCCATTTTGGCCCTGGGGGCTGCATACAGACAACGGCAGTGAATTTCTCAATCACCACCTGGTCAGGTTCTGCCGGGAAAATGGGCTTGAGTTTACCCGAAGCCGACCCTATCGGAAGAATGACAATGCCCATGTGGAGCAAAAGAACCGCCAATTTGTGCGGGAAATCGTCGGGTACGAACGATAGATTCCCCCGAGGCTGTTGCATGGTTAAACGCCCTCTACGGGCTTCTGGCAAGCTTTTGTGAACCTCTTTCTCCCCATGAGGAAGGTGATTGCCAAAGAAAGGCGGGGTGGACGGATTATAAAACGCTACGATGTCGCCCGCACTCCCTTCCAGCGCCTGATAGAGACCGGAGTTCTGGAACCTAATGTTCAGGCCTTTCTGGAACACCAATTCAAGGCTATAAATCCCTTAGCACTCCACAGACAGATTGAAGAGCTTCTGGTCAAGGGGCCTGATGAGTTCATGGTTCCGGAAAACGAAATTCATAGCTGTGAGATAACAAATTAGTTAATCTTGTTGGGTTAGATCTTTAAATGAGTGAGCTAGTGATCCCTGGGTAAGATTTTTTCATGGGTTGACACGGGCCAACGAGAAATGGGGGCAGGAAATTCTCATCAACCGATATCTGGCTCTCTATATCAGGCAGTTCATCAAACATGCCCTCGAAGAAGCAATAAAGCAGGAACTAACCAAATTTCTGGGTTACGAGCAGTACCAGAGGGGAAATGGCAAAAGGGATAACAACCGCAACGGATATTACGAAAGGGATCTCCTCACCCGGTTTGGCTTGATTGAAGATATTCAAGTGGCAAGAGACCGTAACGGCGAATTTGAATCGAAGGTTCTTCCTCGCTACAGGCGGAGAGAAGAAAAAATCGAGAATTTAAAAGACGGACAAGGCAGATGGACAGCCTCCCTAATGAGGACTGCTGCCTGAGGTGTATTTTTGCAATATCACAGAATCTGAATCAAACCTGGTCGAAAAGAGGATTGATGGGTTCTTGAAAATGCAGCAGAAAGCGGTTGCCTAAAAATCCATTCGTTGAGGGTTGCCCTAAACAGAAATTAAATTTTACACAAAAGTATTGACACTACCTTGAACAACAAAAGAATGCTTGTGAAATTAGCAAGCTACTCTTCTTTGGCAGTGGCAGCTTCTGTACAGCACAGCTGGTTCCGCAAAAGTTCCGTGATAACATCTACATCAAGATCAGGCGCCCCCTGCCGTCCATAATAACGAACGAACCGCGTCAGAAGTTTACCTGCAAAGGGGCTATCCAGCGACGCTACTCTCTCCATTTGAGTCAGCTGTTCATATGGTACCGAAACCAGTTGTTGAAAATCAACAATAAGATGAGGTAGTTTAATAGCCCCAGGTAAAAACATGTAACGTTCTGACTGCCCGTCTGCAAGCAATTTGCGAAATTCATTATCAACGTCTTTAGACGGGTCAGGCAATCTGTCTAACCATTTTCTATATTCCTTACTGTCCTCTAGCGGCCTGCAAAAAGCCAGCAAAATCCTTTCCGCTTTGTCCTGCCAGATATCACAGGTTGGGGTAAGCAGCACCCAGTACCCATCCTGCCCATCAACGCTGCCACGATAAAGGTCACCAGCAAGGGGCTTATTAACCACTGGGGGCATTATATAATACTTTACAGGATGAACTTTTTCTCCAGTTTTCTCTGGAGATCCACCAAGGTCCTGAATCAGTTCACAGACACCTGATTCAGAAAGGGATAAAGCAAGGCGTCTTGCAAGTAAATAAGCAAGCGTGGTGGGATCAGACCTGTCAGCAAGTTCCTCCCAGTGTACACTTACAAAATCCCACATATATTCCCGCTGAACCTTTTTCAGATGTCTGACAAGTGCTCTATTTATAGAGGGGAGACGAGTGTTGAGGGTTTCTCGTATTACTTCTAACAAGCATTCCAACCCCTGAGTCTTTTCAACAACACGAATCACTTGGTTTTCGAGATCGCGCACAAGATGGGGCACGGCAGTGTAAAAAATAACCGGAATAAAACATCTTTCCTTTATGGATTGGAGTGTCTCAATACCTATCCGCTCTTCCGTATGACCTTCACCATAATCAAGTCTGACATCCATATCAGCAAGTCAAAACGGTGCTTCTCGATGGTTTCCAAAGCTTGGTGAAATTTGTTTAATGTTGTGACATTTAACCTGTCACCCGAGTCCAAAACATTCTGATCCTCCAGTAAATCCTTTACTTCTTGACAAAAATGATGATCATCATCAACAAGCAGTATCCGCCAAGTAATTTGAGAGCTCATACTAAACCCTCCTGCGCAGAATTATCCTGAAAGTTGCACCAGGTAGAGGCCCGCCCTCAACAAGTTCTAATGCTCCGTCATAATACTCACTCACAATTTCCCCAGCGATAGCCAGACCCAACCCGATACCATCAGGCTTGGTTGAGAAATACGGGTCAAATATTCGTTCTCTTACCTCAGGATCAACACCCGGACCACTGTCAGAAAACAGTATCTGTACCTCTCCCGTCAATTCCCTTGAAACAACAACCGATATTCTACGTTGCTGTTTCGGTACCTGAAGCAACCAGTACAGGCTGTTCTGTAACAGATTGATGATCACTTCCTGAATTTCCGCCTGGTCTACAGTAACCCACGTATCGGTTTGCGGAAGATCAACCTGAACATTCGCTCTTTTTATATCAGAGCTTAAAAGATCAAAAGCATCAGCAATAACCTGCTCCAGACGAACGCTTTTAGGCCTTCCCCTTTTCCTGCCCCCAAAGGGTTCTATTCGACGAAATACAGTTGCCAGAGCCCCGGATTGAGTTCTTATTACCTCAAAACGATTCCGTAACTTTTCTACAGGTATTTTGCTCTCATTTTCTGCGCGATTAATGTCACGTAATCCCAGATAAGCCTCGTTATCTATTTTTGCAACAGGTGTACGCCCTTCGTGTAGAACAGTATCTATCAACTGCCCCAGCGTTGCAAGTCGGCGGTATCGTGATAAAACTTCCTGAACTTCTCTAACCCGATCCGCCAGATCTTTTTGTTTACTGGCCACCATCTGCATAAGATAAGTATCCTCTGGGTGTTGCTTCTTCAATAAATCATGTAAATCCTTAAGATCGAAACCTGCAAACAGGCCACCGGCCCTGGATCTTTCTTTCGATTTACGTGGACGTTGCTGATAACGTCTTATTTCAAGTTCTTTCAATACATGTATAATAAGTTCGCGCAGATCACTCAGAGCCTGATTTTCGATAAGTCCCTCACGGTTACTCTGATCGCGAAGATTGGGATTTCTATCCGCAGAAATTAAACATAACCAATTACTTGGTTGTTGGCCAACCGTAAAGTGGGATTCAGCCTGCTGCGCAAGTCAAGGCGAAGCCAGTCATTATGTGGTTCACCGTATGGTAAAACTCTGAATCCATCACGGTAAATACTTATTCCTGCCATGTAATCCAGAGTCTCTCTAATGTCCTGTATGGTCAAATTGTGCTGTTTTGCAAGCTCATCCAGTGACCTTTCCTCACGATCCCAGACACGTATTTCCAGACGGAAAGGCCCACATTCTGGCTTTCTACCATCAGTTAGAATAAATATACCGCTTATTTCTTCCGGATCATCTTTCCCCCGTAACCTGATCATGAGGTTAAAATATCCATCTTCACAAATATCGCCCGCTATCATGTAATGAGGCGTTTTTATAATTTCCGGTGGTTCAATCACTTCAGAAAAATTTTCAAAAGGCTCGGGAAATTCAAGACGGATTTGAAACTCATCATTTGCAGTTACCTCGTCACGACCAAAAAACGGTGAAACAAGTCTTGACAATCCTCTCCGTAGATCTTCGATCTGATCTTTTCCCCATGCAGAACGCAGACCTTTCATTCTAAGGATGGTTCCATGAGTTAGTTGCTCTACTGGTGGAAGAATATCATCTTTTTCATAAAGCATCTCTATCGTTCCACCAGGATTTATTTCTACTGGTTTTCTTTCTTCCCACAGAACCTCAACTTCATCCAGGTACTTTTCTTCATCCTCAAACTGCCTCCAGTCGAGTAGAACTGTTATCTCCTGCTCACTATTTTCAAGGCGTGTTACAATTTCAAGAGTGCTGGCAAGGCGCGAGGTTGCAAATCGGCCAATACCTTTTTCCCCCAGTACACGACGAAAACGTCGTTTACTATGTGCCCTTCGTCTCCTGAAAATTGTAGCTGGTTCCATCCAGGCTTCTCTGATTGTTTTAAGAGACATACCGTGACCATTATCTATGATCTCTATGCTTCCCTGGCCAGCTTCCAGAGGACCTTGAAAGCGAACTAGAACCCTGGTGGCATCTGCATCATATGAATTTTTGACCAGCTCAATGACAGCGACCACATTACTGCTAATCATTTCCTGTCCCAGAATCTGAAGAATTCGTGCCCTGGGACGGAATACTGCTTTGCTGGAATGATATTCCTCTGTTCTCCCAATATCTGTTTTTTTCATAGTAATCACGCTCCAGCGACGTACGCACACCATACCGAAACGGGACACTGTGAGCATTTCGGCAGCTGCTTTTGCGTACACACCTCATTAGCCAGATCCAGCAGGGCATAATTATATGCCGCCGCTTCGTCCGGATCAACAAGAACAGCCAGTAGTTTCC
This sequence comes from Bacillota bacterium, assembly GCA_013177945.1. Lineage (NCBI taxonomy): Bacteria > Bacillati > Bacillota > Bacillota bacterium. Next base: position 97,474 of record JABLXW010000002.1, on the reverse strand, counting down.
GAAAATGGCGATTACGCCGGGATGAATCGCTGACCCTGAGACCGAAAAGCCGACCGATGATTCTCACCGTATTGGTATCTGCCAGTGGCTCCGGGTAATTCCATGCGAAACAGCGTACTGCACCAGTAATGTAATCACTGATCCCCGGAAGGGACAACAGGTCTTCTCTTCCCTCTGGCACTCTACCACCAAAACGTTCAACAAGGGAGGACGCCATTTCGTGAATCAGGTTCACCCTCCAGCGAAGTCCCAGAGGAAATAAAACTTCGTGTAACTCATTTTTAGTCGCAGAAGCCAGACTTTTAACATCGGGGTAGCGATTTATAAATTTCTTGTATACCGGCACAACCTGTGATGCACGGGTACGGTGAAGCATAATTTCTGCTACCAGGATGCGGTAGGGATCCCGGTTGAGTCGCCAGGGGAATGAACGGAAATGTTCCTGTCCCCAGTCAATCAGGGATCTACGAAAGGCAATCAGGTCAGGGAAGAGAATTTTACCTTCAGATTCGTTACACATTCGTTTCCCCACCTTAATATCCAGCTTAACTTAATATCCAGCTCCAATCCTGATACCCTGTTTTGTTTCACTTATCAGTGATATCCCTTTAAGCACGCCCGGCAGAATGGCTCTGGCAACAGCTCTGGCAAGAAGGGGGGGCACAGCATTTCCCACTTGGTGAAACTGTCGTGTAAACGGACCCACGAAGCGGAAACGGTCAGGAAAGCTCTGTAACCTGGCTGCTTCCCTGACGGAAATCGTGCGCGGCGGCTCGGGTTCACCTTTTCTGCTGGGATAAATGTGCCGGTATGTATCTTTCCCTATATGAGCTTCGATGGTCCAGGAGGGACTATCCCTGTACAACTTACGGTACTTATCCTTGAAAATATCATCTCGATAACGTTTGTATTTTGCTGGCAGATCAGCATATTTCCCACCTTCCTCAAGCAAGGCAAAGGCAGCCAGATCCTGTTCGTTGTGCCACCGGGTTTGATGATTGTACAGGACACCTCCAGCCCCTTCACGCATAAAACGCTGATAATTGTTCAAATTTCTCCGTGGTATATATGCAATCTCATCCTCCCGGTGACCGTGAGGAACAATGGGTAGATCACCTATCGCATCCCAGACCGTTACAGGTCTTCCCTCATGGGTTTTTTCAGGCCATACAATTTCATGCCCTATTCTGTTACCTACAACAAAAAGTCTTTTTCGCGTTTGCGGTACACCATAATGATCCGCATGTAAAATCTGCCATTCGGCAGTGTAACCTATTTTTCTTAAATAACGAAGCATCTTTTCCAGAAGAAGTTCATCGTGGTCCACATAATACTGCATATCAGGAACATTTTCCATTACAAAGTAAAGGGGTCTCAAAGCTTCGAGAAACCTTAGAAATTCACGATATAGCTGATTGCGAGGATCATGAATGTAGGTTGGATCCTTCAGCAGGCTCCTGATTTTACCTCTACCGACCCGACTGAAACCCTGGCAGGGTGGGCCGCCGACAATAACATCCACTCTTTCGAGATCATACTTTCTGATCAGTTTCTCAGGGTTTTGAATATCTTTAATGTTTCCAAAATGACAACGGCCGTTGAAATTATAAGAATGAGTTTCGTAAGCCCACCTGTCCATTTCCACGCCTAGCCCTATATAGTAGCCAGCTAATTCAAAACCCAGGCTAAGCCCCCCTGCTCCACAGAAAAGATCCAGCACAACTGGTTTAATTTCCGGAGGATCTATTTCAAAGTGAAGATCACCACCAGGGAGCAATTTTTTCACAGGGATACCTCCGTCGTCAGTCAGGACTGTTAATGTCAAATCATTAATTTTAAACGCCCTATGATGAATTCTACATATTTTTAGCATTTCCTTCCTCCCTTCTTTTTTCCTGGCAATAAAAAACTGGCATTACTTAAATCTTATGCCAGAAGTCACTCCTGTAAAGCAGGATGAATGGGTCGCTTGATTATATAACTTGCTTACCTCTGTTGAAAACAACAAGCGGCCGGGCTTCAGGCGATAAAGTCAACCCACCGTAGGATTTTTTTAAAAACACTCCCCGCCGTCTTCCAGAAAACGAACAATATGTCAAGGCCGGTTTAAAAGTGATCCATTTCGGTCGATGGGTCTGTTGCCAAACTCATGCCAAATCGGGCCAGGAGATTGAATCCTTTATGGAGAATTAATCACTAGAGAAATGGCAAAAATCAATCCTGCGGTGATTTCAGATGATGGGTCGAAAATCTGCAGGGCGCAAGATCTTTTACATGTTTGACCTCGACAAGCGCGTGCCCGAAGACCATCTTTTAAGACAGATAAGCAGAGCAGTCGACTTCAGCTTTATCTATGACATGGTCAGGCCCTACTACAGCCACACCGGCGCTCCTTCCGTCGATCCGGTTGTTGTCTTTAAAATGGCCCTGTTGGGCTACCTTTACGGGATTACCAGCGAGCGCAAACTGGCAGAGGAATGCCGGCTGAACATGGCCTTCATATGGTTTCTGGGCTATGACATAGATGAAACTCCTCCAGACCACAGCATCCTCTCCAAGGCAAGGTCACGTTTCGGGCGGGACGTCTACGAGCAGTTTTTCAGGCATGTGGTCATGCTCTGCGAAAAGGCAGGCCTGATAGAGGGCAACAAGGTCTTCCTCGACGCCACTCTCCTGAAAGCAAACGCATCCCTGGACTCCCTCACAGAACGCCGGCCTTACCAGGAGCTGCAAACGCCGGAACAGTACCTTGACCGGGTCTGGGCAGAGAACGAGACACCTGAAGATCCTGAAGATGGAGAAGGCAGCCCTATTGCTCCTTCAGGCCAGAACGAGAGCAAAAAAGGAAAAGGCAAGCCGAAAACCAACGAGCGCCTGGTCAGCAGAACAGATCCGGATGCCGCCCTTGTTACGCGCATCAATTCCAAAGGCGTCTTGCTTGCCCATAAGGTGCACATTGCTGTAGCCGGAGGTCCGGCAAGGATTGTAACAGCGGTGGAAACCACATCTGGATCTGTTCCAGAAGCTAGGGTAGCTGCAGGCCTCATCGGCAGGCACATCTGGAACACACATCTCTTACCTCAGGAAGCAATTGCAGACAGAGGCTACGGGAGACGGTATCTTTACGCTTTTCTCAAGCAGGCAGGCATCCTGCCCAGCATACCTTATCCTAAGCCCCGCAAGACGATGCGCAAAAAGAAGCTCGAAGCCGGCTTTGTTTACGATGAAAAAGAGGACGTTTACTACTGCCCGCAGGGAAAGAAAATGTACCGCATGGACAAATCTTCCGACGGCGCCCTTTACCGTGTCCACCGCCATGCCTGCCGGGGATGTGTTTACCACGGAACACTCTGTAAAGCTAAACGGCCTTCAATAAAGACCAGTTACAATGATGAACTCATGAAATGGGTCAATGGACATCTGGCGACTGGTTATGCGAAACAGAGCTTGAAGGAGCGTCCCCACCGGGTTGAAACTGCCTTTGCTGAACTGAAAGGGCCCTTAGGATTGGCCAGAGCAACACTGCGTGGAAGAGAGAAAGTGCAGATCCAGGCACTGCTGGCCTGTGCAGTGCACAATATCAAGGTGAAGGTAATGAGGAAAGGCCGGGTGCCTGGATGGGCAAAGGAAATGCTTCTGCATTTTTCTGTTGGATTCAACTCTTTGGCCTTGGTATTTTAGGGTCTTTGGCAATAACCCCATTATCGGGTGGATCAATTCTATATTGGGGTCTGTTGCCAAAGACCTAGAATTACACACCACAACACCAAACTCAAACATGAATCTGATAGCAAAAGAGAGCAAAAAGCGTTGGCTTCCTGCATTTCGGGACCTTTTCTTAACTGACTTCACCAACTGCTTGATGTTGTGCACCGCCATTGCCAACAGAGCTTGAATCTGAACTTTGTCCCTTCCTCGTAATGTCGCCCTGCTCAAACCATGCACAGCTTTCATCTCAGCAAACACAGTCTCAACCCAAGGCGCTCTCTTTTTAATACTTTCTTTAGCCTTTTCTGTCGCTAGGTGTTGGTCAACCCAATCCATCAGTTCTGTCTTTGTCTTTCGAACAATTGAAGGCCGCTTTGCTTTGCAGAGAACTCCTTTGTAAGGGCAGCCTCTACAGGCAGACCTGTGCACCCGGTAGAGTATAGAACCGTCTCCGTAAGCTTCCATGCGGTACATCTTCTTGCCTTGAGGACAGATGTAAACATCCTCTTTCTCGTCGTAGACGAAGCCAGCATCAAACTTCTCTTTGCGCTTCTTCCTCCAAGGCTTCGGGTAGGGGATACTGGGTAGAATCCCCGCCTGCTTAAGAAAGGAGTAAAAGTGTTTCCTGCCGTAACCTTTGTCGGCAACTGCTTCTTCGGGGAGGCAGCCGGTGTTCCAGGTGTGCTTGCCAATTAAAGTCAGGGCTACACGAGCCTCAGCAACGTTTCCTGGGGTTACTTCTACCCCTGTCACTATACGCGCTGGTCCACTGTCAACGGCAATGTGGACCTTGTGGGCAAGAAGGACACCTTTGGAGTTGTTGTAGGTGATCAAGGCAGCATCGGGATCGGTCCGGCTGACTAAACGCTCGTTTGTCTTTACCTTTTTGCCTTTGCTTTCTTGGTCTGTTTCTTTGTTTGGTTCAACTGTTGTTCCCTGAGAACCGGCACTGTTGGAATTGCTGTGGCCTTCATCCGGCTCGTTTTGACTGTGTTGTTTATCCTCTTCCTGTTCCTCCTGGTTCTCGGCCCAGACCCTGTCCAGGTACTCTTCCGGGCTGTACTTGAGTTCACAAGCCTCTTTGCGCTCTTCAAGGGAGTTAAAAGATGCGTTGGCCTTGAGCAAAGTGGCATCTAAGAAGACTTTATTGCCTTCAACAAGCCCTGCTTCTTGGCAGAGCTTGAGGTTCTCATTAAAAAACTGCTCGTATGTGTTACGTCCGAAGCGCTTCCTCGCCTTGGAGAGAATACTGTGATTTGGAGGTATCTCGTCTATGTCATACCCCAGAAACCACATGAAAGCTAGATTGAGACGGTACTCCTCCGCTAATTTGCGTTCACTCGTTATCCCGTAGAGGTAACCCAATAAAGCCATCTTAAAGACTACAACCGGGTCGGTTGAAGGTGCTCCCGTGTAGTCGTAATAAGGACGTACCAGGTCGTAGATGAAACTAAAGTCTACCACTTCGTTCATCTGTCTCAGGATGTGGTCCTGGGGAACACGTTCATCTAAATTGATCATGTAGAACAGTTTGCGCTCTGTTGACTTGTATCCCATCATCTTTTCGAAGTCACCACCAGGTTGGCAAATTTTTTTAGGCCTTATTGGGTTAATTCCCCATCCAATGCCTGATTTCCCGGTGGTTGGAACAGAGTTTGGCAACAGACCCATTGACAAACGCAGGTAAAGCAGGAGCAGCACGATGAGGCTCGCAAACTGGAACGGGAAAAGCCGCCACGCCGTGACATCCCGCACCCGGCGCAGCCGGTTCGGCCAGTATGCCGCCAGCCGCCGCGCCGCTTCCGCGCCGGAAAGACCGCCGGGTGCCGCCTGTAACGAGGACAGGATCTCCGTCGCCGGAACGCTCCAAAAAGCCCGGCGCCCCCAGTTCACCATCGCCATCCCTCCGATCTTCTGCCCACCGCAAAAACGATCGCGTCCGCCGCTAAAGGTCACCGGCAGGAGTTTGCCGATAAGGCATTATCCTAGTACCTCCCGGGAACCCCCGGCGCTCACCCGCTGCACCGATAAGAGGTAACTGCGGCAGGGTTACGCCCAGGGACAGAGGGCGATTCAGCATCCCTAATTGCAGCCAGCCGCAACCCATGCCCAACACCTGGAGCAAATCCAGCGCCGGGAGATTTCCGTCACCACCGGCCGCCCTTCGCCCAGCGGCGCGGGCGGACGGTAACCGGCACCCAACTGGAGAAACAGATACGAGGACCAATGAATGGCCTCGTAAAAAACGATGGCGCCCATCCCGGCCACCAACCCGATGGCCGTAGCGATCAGGAGCCACTTCCGCAGGTAATTCAGCTACAAATTAAGATTCACCCTTTTCGTCGCCACAAACACCCTAAGGTATCGCCGCAACCCCGGAAATCCTCCCGCCTGTCTAAAAAACCAGTTCTGCTTCCGCCAGTCCAAGCGCTCGCGCCTTCCGCTTCAAAAGCGCCTCCTGATGAGGCGCGATATATATTTGCTTAATATATACATTACATGCCGCCAGCACAACTTGCTTCCTGATCCCAAATATTAACAACCGGCCACCGTCATGAGCGCTTCCACCGCACCCGCTATAGCGAGCGTATAATTCACCGTGATCATTTAGCCCCCCCCTTTTTTTCTCCGCCCTTCGCCGCCCAGCACTCAGGCCGCCTCCGGCCAATCTCTGTAGAGGCTTTCTGCCTGCTCCATGATCACCACTACTTACGGCCTACCGCTGCCAAACTTAGTTACCGCGGGAGTTTTCTAAACACTAAGAATAGATTTTTTCCAGCGCCTTTTTTGCCTCCGCCAGTACCCGTGGCGAAAGCCAAAGCGACGAACGCGCCAGCCGGTCTAACATAGCCTCCGCTTCTGGACAATTAAGCCGGCCTGTAGCCGCTGCCCACAGGACAATCCCGAGCGACCCGTGAACCTCGATTCCTAACGTTTGCGCAAACAAGCGGGCAGCGGCATCATCGGTTACCAGCCAGTCAGCACGAATCTGGCGGGCGAGCGCAATCGCCTCGGCTTCTCCGACATGAAGCAATCCCGCCTCCAGCCATAATTCCGCTTCTGCGCTATGAGGTGGAACGAGGGGATCTACTATCAGCCATGCCGGCCGTTGCTCCTGCCATTTTTCAGCTTGAAACCTCATCTCTACATCTACGGCCTGCGGAACGTGAATTTCCCCCGCTCCCCCCAGCAAATCAAGGGCCTGCGCTTCGCTAAGATGCAGGAGAGGGCCTGTGTTTGACACAATACGCCTTACGTTTTCGTTTCTTTCTCTTGCCGTAGCGCCCACGCGATATCCTCCCGCTGAAAATGTTCTGCTAACTCAAAACGGCGGCGCCGAACGAATTCCAAAAGCGCCAGGCGCACAACCTCATCTTCGCTGCGAAACCAGCCCGCTTGCACCAGTGCAGCAATCTCCGCCGCCAACTTATCGGGCAAATCTACCTGAAGAGGTTTCATTATGCCTCACCCCCCTGTACTTCCATCATAACCCAAACCAACCGTTTTCACTATCCATTATAACCCTGTTCTCTAACTTGCCTCAAGCCGCTTTATTTCCGACCCCTTCTGCTCCTCAACTAATCTACGCCGCCGCCCAGCATTCAGGCGGCCTCCGGCCAGCCGCGGTAGAGGCTCTCCGCCTGCTCCATAATGACGACTACCAAGGAAAGCCCCTGGAAGCCGCCATAACGATAAAATATTTTATCTGTCCGAGCCGAACCTTTTACCAGGCTGCTGTCTCTTATATAGTAGAGGGGGTTCCCAGAAGAAAGGAGCGGCGAGGTTGAATGTAGCTCCTTTGCTTAAACGCATCCAGGAAGGTGATTGGCAAGCTTTCGAAATGCTTATTGAGCAGTATAGCGGGAAAGCGCTACGGACGGCCTACCTCATTACCGGTCGCAAAGACATTATTGAGGATGCCGTTCAGGATGCTTTTGTCCAGTGTTACCGAAAAATCAAGGGTTTGCGTGACCCGGCGACCTTTGAAACGTGGTTTTACCGCCTCCTGACCAGAATATGCTGGCGACTTACCGCAAGGGAAAAAGGGCCTGTTTCCCTCGACTCCCTCACTGAGAGTGGCCAAGAATGCGCTCTTCGCGACGACCCCATAGGGGATGCTTTAGAGGCCGGGGAAACGAAACGGTTAGTGCAGCAGGCACTCGGCAAGCTCAGCATCCCGCTGCGCACCACGGTTGTCCTTCGCTACTACAACGACCTTCCGCTTAAGGAAATATCCCGGGTGCTCGGCTGCCGGGAGGGTACGGTAAAGTCCCGGTTGCACACAGCGCTTAAACAGTTAGCCGATGAGCTTAAACTAATTGCCCCGGAGCTTTTTTTAAGCGGTGAAGCTGATACGCAGAGAGCAAAACACCCTGGAAAGGAGGGGTTGCAAAGTGAAGCTTGAGGAATGGCTGCGTGCGGCAATGGCCAGGGAAGCTGAGCAAATCGAGGCAGGCCCCGATCTGGTTCGCAAGATTAAAACGCGCCTCCTGATGCAACAAGGGAAAGGGAGAGCAATATTGATAACGTGGCGAAAAGCCGCGGCCGCAACCCTTTGCGGTGCCCTGCTGGTGGGCGGTTTGGTCTTTGGCCTTTCGCCGCAAGCAAGGGCCTGGGCTAACAAGGCGGTCATTTCCCCGGTGCTTTCCGTTGTCTACAAGGTTATCCGCACGGGAGACGGTTATACGGTAACTAAGTTGCAGGAGGGCAAAGATCATCCTGGGGATGGCGGTGCCAGGTTCGGCGGCCTTGAGAAGATGGAAGTGAAAGAAGCCAAACGCTGCCCTGAGTTTTCTACGGCTGCCGCGGCCCAGGCACACGTTGGCTTCTCCGTTCACCTGCCCACCTACCTTCCCGAAGGGTACAGGCTAATCTCCATGACCGGGGACAGGCAGGAGAAAAGTGACCGGGGCTTCGTCAGCGTCGTCTACGGCGTTCCGAAAGAGGCCGGGAAACGACTGCTCCTGACCATTACCAATGAGCGTAACTTCCTCCAGGGCGGCGATGCCGTGCAGGAGGTCAAGGTGCGTGGCAAGACGGCCTACTGGGCCGAGTTCCCCATCATGGAAATCAACGACGCAGGTAAAGAACCTGCCGTAAAGGTAGGTCACACGCTCAAATGGGAGGATAAAGGGCTGGTTTACATGTTGGAGGATGGTAGCGGCACACTTTCTTTAGAGGAAATGCTGAAAATTGCCGCGTCGGTTGACTAACCGCCCGGCCTTCATAAGCACGCGCTTTAACCCAGGTAATTGCGGCTCCGGAAAGGGGGGATAAAGAGGAGGGGACTGGCCTGGGAGAAGCCGTGGTGAGGGGATAAAACCCTAGTCAAAATGAAACTGAAAGGAGGAAGTAAGGATGCATCCGAAAAAAGGCTGGTTGACCTTAGCAATGGTCGGTCTTCTGGCCACCCTTCTGGTGGGCGCCGGCGTGGCATGGGCAAAAAATGGAGTTGAGCCTGTGAAAAGAAGCGTGGTGCAGGCCAGTGAAAACAACCTGGTACCTCAGGAGATAAAAGATGACACGGGCGGCGGCAAGACTGGTAAAGTTGAGAAAGAAGCAGAGAACGTGCCTGGCGAGTCAATCACCATCTTCGGTAAGATTCACCAGGAGGGTACCAGGGAGCCAGTCAAAGTCTTTAAGGGAGAGCCGCAGCTAAACGTAAAGGCTATCGTCAATGCTGAGACAGGAGATGTGGAGTTTGTTCCCGTGAAGAAAACAAGGGTCGACGAAAACAACCTAACACCTCAGGAGATCAAGGATGAGACTGGCGGCGCGAAGACTGGCAAAATCGCCACCACAAAAGAAATAGCCGGGAAAAGGGCAGACGAGACTTCAGCTCCTACCAACAGTACTACTGCCACCATCTGGCACAAAGCAAGGGCTGACAACTACCGGATCGGGTGGTATGCGGAAGCCTACTCGTCAAACTACAACGGGGGCGCAGGAGCTGAGTCTGACGGAGCTTCGGTCAGCGCCTGGTACTGGTAGACTGGAAATCCGGAAAAACTTTTATGCCAAGGGGAGTGGCAAGGCCACTCCCCTCTTATGTGTGCCGGGCATGGGCGAAGGCAAATGCCGTCATTCTTCCTATCGAACCCCCTGCAGCGTCAACCGTCTCATCTTCCCCATTTTCTCAGCCGGCGTTCGCACTCGGCGCGGGGCAGGCGGCTTCCCTTCGCCCGCATCTTTTCCAGCGCTCGGGCCGCTTTTTGGGGTGTAACGATCCGCTGTCGAACCAGTTCGTCCAGTATCCATAGCGTCCCGTGCACTGATACTTTCTCTTGTTCTGCGGCTTTCCGCAGGTGCCTATCACCGGTTAGCAAAACAGCGCCCCTTGCTTTGGCCAGCGCCAGGGCAAAAAGGTCCACGCGCGAGGGCGCGGGATACCGGCTTGCTAATTGAATGACTAGGCGGACCTCGTCGCCGGCAAGTTCCTCCTGCTGCAATCCGAGGGATACCAGGTCTCGTCCATCGGGCGCCTGTAATTCGGCAATAACCACATCAGGGGCGATAAACCGGAGCGGCAGTTGGAACGCTTCGTAAATAATCCCGCCGGCATACAGGTCGATCCAGATATTCGTGTCAGTCACGTGGATCTGCCGGGAATCCGCCATGCTGCTCGGCCACCTCCCGCCAAAATTCAGCCAGGGATTTGGCGAGCAGTTCGGCGGCACGGGATTCTGAGATCAGATCCTCCGCAAGCGCACGCATCACCAGCCGTTCCATTCGCTTTGGTTCCTCGGGGGGCAGAGCATCGCCGGGTTCTTTCTGGTGCCAACCATGGCGGCGAAATTCGCGGAACAAATTCGCGGCGAGCGCTTCCGAAATGATACTTAAATCCTTCGCCCGGTAGATCCAGGCCTGCATACTGAGGCCGTACTTATGCTTTAAAAGGTGCAGTTCGTAGAGGCTAAGCGCCTGCCGCCGCTCCCCCAATTCGCGGCGCGCCGCCGGTGCGGGGACTAAAAAAGCACCGGCAAACCGGTGCGCCGCTTTCTCTGCACTCGCCCCTTTTTCGGGCCGGAGAATAATGTGCCCTAATTCGTGGGCCAAATTGAAGCGCTGGCGGTCGCCGGGAAGACTACGCCGCATAACAATGACCGGGGTGTTGTCCTCCATCATGAAGGTGCAGGCGTCAAAGCCCTCCGCACCGTCCACCAACCCAACCTTGATCCCTCTATCCTCAAGAAGTTCGGTCAGGTTTTCGATGGGGGCCAAGCCTAACTGCCAGGCCGCCCTTAGCTCTTCCGCCACCCGCTCCGCTTCTTCCGGCACGGTAATCCTGGGATTTACGCCCTCCGGTAAAGCAAAGCCGCGTGCGGCGTCGCCAGGCGGGAAAAGCGCTTCAATCTCGAGATATCGTTCAAGCCACCCCTGGATTTGGGCAAGGATCGTTTGTTCTTGCTTGCGGCGCAGGGCAGAATTTTTACGGTAAGCCGGCACGGAAAGGTTCACCCTACGCGTCCGGAAAAAATATTCAACCTTGACCCCGAGCGCCTCTGCCAGACGGAGCAGGACACCGGAACTTGGTATGTCTAAGCCCCGTTCGTACTTTGAAATGGCCTGAGGCGACACACCCACACGGTTGGCTAATTCCCGCAAATTCAGTCCGGCGGCCCGCCGGGCCAGCCTGAGCCGTTCTCCGACCATCACCTTTTCACCCCTGGTTTACATTTTATCAAAAATATTGCATTTTGTAAACCGAAGAATAATTGAAAATCAGGGGGACACCATGTGGATCACCATGGGGAGCCCGGAAGCGCCCGGCCTGTCGGATACAATCCCGCAGAGGAGCCGACTGCCCGGCAGCCACCAGTACACCACGTCTCCCCACCGCCACTCGCCCCGCGCGGGGCACCAGGGAAAGCGTCAGGCTCCGGCCGTGGCGCTCGAAGAACCGCATCTGGTTCTGGACCCGCCGGTGGTCGATGTTGGGACCCGGGTCACTTCACCAGGACACCAACCTCCCATCGCTCACGCCCGGCCGGCACCCGCCCGCCAGCCGGTCAACAGTGCAACCGCGCGCAGCACAAGCCACAGCAGACCCGCCACCGCCGCACACGACGCCAGAAAGCGCCACCACACCACCGCGAAGGGGCACTCCCACGGGGAGAGAAAGCAGGTGGTCCACACGTCCCCCGGCGGGCTGTAGCAACTCTGGTCCTGCACCACGAACCAGAAAGGCCATCCTAGCCGTACTGCGCGCAGCTCCTCAGTCCCCGTCTCCACCGCCACCGGCAGGAAGAGCGTCGCCAGCACGATTCCGGCTGCGGCCAGCAGTAAACTTATCCCCAGGATCAGCTTTTTTCTCACCGGGTCAACACCCCCCAGATCACGTCGCTCCTGCGGCCTCCAACCGCAGCCCGCGCCACCGGACACGCCGGGCAGCACCACTAACCCGCAGTGCCGCAAAGCCGAACCCGCAGCGCCTCGTAGAACTTCTGCGGCTCCGCCGGGGAAAGAAGGTAAATCTCCCGGCGGGTCTTGATCCGCACCATCCGGTCCCAGCGGGTGGCGTAGACTTTCGCCGTGCCCCCGTCCTTCAGGGTAAAGAGGCCGAACCAGCCGAAAAGCCCGCCGGACGCCCAGAGCCTTATCCCCGGCCTCACCCTGCCAACGAGCTCAACCGATTCGACTTCCGCAGCAGGGATGGTAAACGAACCAACCGCCCGGCGGATAACAATTCCCTCCCGGGATACCAGGTAGCCGCGGGGCGCAAAAAGCCAGGTCACAGCCAGCGGGCCCCAAACCAGGAAGAAGGTAAAGATAAGGGCTTCTGTTTCTTCCCCGGACACGATCCAGATCCAGAAGGTGAGGCCGCCGAGCAGCAAAAACGTGCCCAGGGTTACCACCCTAGTCGTGCCGTCCGGGGGAGCAATTGTGAAGCTAAAGGGCACCCTGCTTCACCCCCCGGGCCAGCAACGCAGAATAGAGTTCCTCCACGCCCGGGTGGGCCAGCACGTAATAGCGGCCTTCCGACTCCAGCACCACCATCCGGCTCGGGCGCAGGTGACGGAACACCACCGCTTTCCTGCCGTTGGCAAGTTTGCACCAGCCGGTGGTGAGCCCCGCTGTGCCGTAGCCGTTCGTTCGCACTACCGGCCGCCACGGGCTTGAGCTTTCCACCAGCGCCGCCCGCGTCCCCTTCAGGTCGAGCGCGGCGGAGACCGGCCACGTCTTGAGTTCGAGCCCTTTGTCAGTCAGCTGCCAGCCTGATCCCGCCTGCGGCAAGCTTGCAAAAAGCAATATAAACAAGGGGAAAGCGATGGTCACCGGCAGGAGCCACCAGCGCCTGCGCCACTCGCCTGCCGCTTTCAGCCCCCAGATGACGAGAAAGGGGATGCCGAGGAAAACACCCGCCAGCAGTAAAGTATCAAGGGGATCTAGTGGCAAAAAATCCGCCTTTAGTACGTCGAGATAACCTAGCTGGTAACTCATCTTCTCCTGCCTCCGCCTGTTAAGCTCCTCTTGTTCCCGCTGAAACGGGTAACCTCGCGGCCTGTTTGCACTCACTCTCCGCGAGGGTATTCCAGTTGACGCAGCGGAAAGGGGCTACCACTCCCGTCCGCCCCCCAGCAGCGGCAGCGCCCGGATCACCGCAGCGGCGAGTTCCTCCCAGGTCACCGGCTCGTCGGGCCGGAACCTTCCTGTGCCGTCGCCCCGCATGAACCCGAGCCCGTAGGCCAGCCCGATGCAGTTCTGTTCCCGCCCGGAGAGGGCCGCCGTGTCGGCAAAGGGCGAGGTGATCCGGTTGGGGATGGCCGCCACCTCACCGTATCCCGCGGCATTGACCAGCCACGCGGCCAGCGTTTTCCTGTCCAGGGGTTGGTCCGGGCCGAAAGAACCGCCCCCGGGCACAATGCCCAGGGCCACCGCCGTCTCGACGGCGCCGAAGTCCGCGTCGCCGGGCGCCACGTCGCGGAAACTGGGCGCGGCGGGGACCTCCTTGGCGCCATAGTAGCGCCTGGCGGCGGCCACCAGCACCCTGACGGCCTCGCGCCTGGTCACCGGCGCCGACGGGGCAAACTTTTCCGGCGCGGGCAGGAGGCCGCTCTCCGCCAGCAACTGCAAGTAGTCCGCCGCCCGGCTCCCCCGGAAGTCGTAGCCTGGCGCCGGGCTCCCCTGGGGCCGCCCGTCGGGCCCCAGGACCTGCCCCGTCACGGCGTCAACGGCGACCGCCTCCTTCAAAAAGTACACGAGCCGCGCCCCGGCACAGGGGCGCCCGTCGTCCGTCCGGGGCAGGTAGTACTTCAGCTCGTAGGAAGCGTTGGTCACCCACCGGCGGGCGGCTTCCGCCGGCGAAATGACACTTTGGGGTTGGGGAAAGTTCACGCGGTGCCACTCGCACCGGTAGCCGACCACCCGGCCGTCGGGAGCGATATCTACTTCGATGCCGTCCATCGGGAAGGGAATCCCGTTGACCACCCGGAAGAACCGGAAAGAGTGGCCATCCTCGTCCCGGCGCCATTCCGGCGGGCTTTTTTCGAGCGCCACATGGCCCGCGCAGGCGGGACTGACCTTCCGGATGAACTCCCGGGCCACGGCCAGCGCCTCGTCCCGCGTGAGACGCTTTTCACCGGGGTCGGGACGCAAGACGCGGCAGGCGTCGTCGTGGAATTCGACAACCTCCCCGGTGCCCGAATCGATGCCTACACTCAGTGCAGGTCCATCTTGCCCTTCCAGGCGCAAATCGTAGTTCCACCACGCCCGCCTGCCGAGGGGACCGCTGCTTTCACCTCCGCCGGACCGCTCCACCGGCCCCTCGTACCCGAGCAGCCGGAAGAACCGCTCGGCCGCCTCCCTGGCCCTGGTCGGATCAATCCCGGCGCCGGGAGCGGGGGGATTACCTTCACCCCTGATGTGCGCGTAGTCTTCGGGAGCGTACAGCACGCATTCTTTAACGGGCTCTCCCTGAAAGTTCAAAAAATCCCCCGTGCGGGCATCCACCAGGCACGCGCACCGGGAGTTGATCTGGTAGACCGGCCTGACCTGCGCCGGCGCCGCACCGCCGGGAAAGACCTCATAGACCAGCGCCATGCCGGCCTTCGCCGCAACCTTTGCGGGAATCTCGCCGGCCGACAACACGGCCCCGGCAGGAGGCAGCTTTAGATCGTCCAGCCACAACAGGGTGTAACCGGTAACCAGACCGGTCATGGCGTCCACGGCAATGTGCAGCCCGTCGTCCCCCACGGGTATGCCGTTCTGGGTGCGGCTCCAGGAGAAACGGTAGGCCGCGTCTAGCGCCGGCCAGCGGTAGCCAGAATACGCGGACGGCGAAGGATTGGCGGTCATCCGGGCGAACTTTTCCGGCTGCAACCGCCGGGCCAGGCTTTCGGCCGCCGCGCGGGCTTTCTCGCGGGAGATCACACCCTTGATCTCTTGTGCCCCCGCGCGCCGCTCCAGGCGCCAGTGCATTTCAAGAATCTCCCCGGTGACTGCATCCACGGCGGCAGAGTAACCGGGCGGCGGACCCAACCTGTAGGAAGGGCGTTCTTCCGCATTGATGCGCCAGACTGTTCGCCCGCGGTAGTTATCTTCCTCCAGGTCGATCCGCGGTTCTCCCTCCGCGGGAAGGTAAGGGAAGGCCGCCCTGACGATCTTCAAGGCCTCCTGCCCGGAGATGTGGGGGCCGCTTTTGTTCACCGCGCTTTCCTCTATCAGCACCGTGCCTCCTCCTGGAATTACGGTCATTACGTCGGCTGCTGCCGCACCTACCGGCGCAAGGGTAAATGCAGCGGCGGTCACAAGGGCGGCGGCCAGCAAACAGCCTATTTTCTTTTTCACGTTAATTCTCCCTCCTCGTTCAACTGGCGCGCAGCCAGGGCGCGGACCAGCATAGGCAGGGCCAGGCCGCGCCTGACTCCTGACTGAAAAATTACTGGCTCCGGTCCTGCAGCAAGCGGATACCGGCTGGTAACCGGAGCCAGCCACAACGAGCGCGGGGCTCAGTACACCAACAGCCGCCCAACTCAACTGCCGGTCGTTTCTTCCTGGGGTAGCGGCATTTCCCTGGCCTGCAGGGCTTCGGGCGGCAGCTCGATCTTGATTTGCTCACCGTAGGCGCATTCTTCCACCCGCATCCGCATTTCGATCAGCTCAAACGGCACTGCCTCACCCTGGAACCGGTCGGCGAAAGACAGCACTGTTCTTAACTCGCCACCGCAGGGCAAATAGTCGTCTGCGCTAATGTAGTCCCTGCCCCAGTAGGAGATGGACCTGACTAATTTCCCGGCTTTTTCTAAGGAGCGTTCAAATTGCAGCCCGTCTAGAGTGTCGCGTAGCGACTCGGGTACGGCCAGCTTGAAGAAGGCAGCCAGGTCGTCAATCCGCCCGTAGTAGCCGATCTCAAACACTTTGCGGCCGTCCTTCTCCGCGGTACCCAGGAGCTGGTAGTGAAAATAGGGCTTCAGCCCCTCCGGCATCCCCCCGGCGCCCATTTTACCGGCTTCCAGACTCTCTTTCATCAAAGCCTCCAGGTCCGGGAGGGCATTTTCCGGCAGGCGCATCCATTCGGCTTTGCCGGTGGCCGGGTCGGTCATTTTCATGTACATCTTTCCGCCCACCAGGTACTGCTCCGTTTCCAGCTCCGGCAGCCGCCCGCCCTCTGCGGCAGGACCTCCGGCGGCCTCAAACCGCCACCGGGCAACCTGGTGCATGGTCGCCGGCAGAACCAGCTCCGCGCTTATCTGTCCCGATCCGCTTAGCACAGGCACCTGGCCGGCCATTCCGGCGCGGGGCCGCATGACCATGTCTATGTTGCTCTTGAAACGCATGGCCTTGACGCCGGCCTGCGCCCGCCCGCTTTTTTCTACAATGTCCACCGCCTGCGGGTCGCTGCCGAAGACGCGGGCCAGGAAATCGGCCGCTTCTCTCACGGTGAGCGCACCTTCCGGATCGGACCGGGCGGAAACCAGCCCCTGGTTCACCAGCCAGTTGTACAGCGAACTGGCCCAGTGGTCGGGCTTTAAAGGACCGGCTTCAGGCTGGCCCGGGGTGCCGAACAAACCCAGGGTACGAGCCACCATCACCGCTGCTTCTGCCCCCGTTACCGGCTGGCCGGGCCGCAGGGTGCCGTCGGGATACCCGGCCATAATCCCCCTTTCCCGGAGAGCGGCCAGGGCCGGTGCGTACCAGCTTCCCGGATCCACGTCCCTGGCCTGGTAAACCTGGCCACTTACGGCCGGCAGGCTGGCCGCTTTGACCAGCATGGCCCCGAAGGCGCCCCGGGTGACCGGTTCATTCAAGTCAGGGGCTTGCGGAAGAACGCCCAGCAGTTCTCCCCTGTCCAGCGGCTGGGCAAAAGCCAGGGAAGCGCCCGCGCAAACCGAAAACAGGAGAACCAGTAAGATTAAAACAACTTTGCGCACTCGACTCCTCTCCTTTCATTAAGTTAATTAACACAGCTGGCGGCCACCAAACTCTAAAAAGAGGTGGCTCCTAAATTCCTGTGCAATCACCTCTCTTTCCTGTCCCGGCAGACATCTCATTACCTGTGGCCTGTGCATCCCGCACGGCAGATGCCCCTGAGGCGCGGCCTGTCTCCGTACCAATTGAACCATTTTCCAGAAAAAGCGTCAAGAAAAACTCTGTCGAACAGTGTCGAAAGCAGGATGCTATTGACATAAGGCTCCGATGATGCCCTGGGAGACAGGCGGGAAACATTAAACAGCCCAACTGCTTTTTTTTGCAGATTTGCCGCTATCAGAAATCTTTCAAGAATCTTTTACGAAGCTTCTTTTTCTGGTAATTATTACCGCTACGATATTGTCTTTGAAACTTCATTCTCTATGCATCGCGCAGCGTATGTCGCCAGCCTCGTCCCTTTATCCTGGTTAAAAGTGTTGATTGCCTTAATCAAACCGATGGTTCCAATGGAAATTAAATCATCCGGATCTTCCCCGCTGACGTCAAATTTTTTTATGATATGGGCAACGAGGCGGAGATTGTGTTCGATTAAAACATTGCGAGCCTCTTCATCTCCCTGCTCCAGGCGGCGCAGGTAGTAGGCTTCATCTTCCTCTGAAAGAGGCTGGGGAAAAACATTGTTGCTGATGCAGGCAGCCAGAAAGACAAGCCCCTGAAGAAAAGAAATAGCTGTTGCCAGGAACAGCTCTGAAACCACGTCAATCCCCTCCGTTTCTCGTCACCTTAAATCATATGGGGGTCAACGGTAAAAGGTGCCTGTCTTCCTTTCTGAGCATTAAAAGAGCCCCCTTTAGAAATCGATCCTTTGCAGACCTTCGATAACTTCCCGGAAGATTTCGGCAGCAACAGCGCCCCCGGCACCCCCGCCCTCAACAAAAACTGCGGCTGCAATCTGGGGAAACTCAACCGGCGCGTATCCCACAAACCAGGCGTGGGAAACGGGATTGCGCCGGGCATCTCTGAGCGCCGTTTCCACAGAGCCCGTTTTTCCGGCGCTCCCCAGCCCGGGAACATGGGCGCGCCTGCCCGTTCCCTCCTTCACCGCAAGCTCCATCATTTTCTGGAGTTCGGCAGCAACCGCCTCGGGCAGGACCCGGCGCGCTGCCGGTCGGGGAAAAGATTTCACCACTTTCCCTGTTTCGTCTTTAATTTCCTTCACAATCGCGGGAGGAATGTAAATACCCCCGCGGCCAACGGTCGCCGCCAGTACTGCAGCCGTGAGGGGGGTGATCCTGACTCCCTCCTGACCCAGGGCTGCGTTCCCCAGCTGGCCGGGGTACGCGCCGATCCGGATTACACCCCCTCGCTCAAGGGCCGGGTAGCCTGCCAGGCCCTCCTCCAGCCCCAAAACCCGGGCGTAATGCTCCAATTTCGTGCGGCCAATCCGGAGCGCCACTTTTATGAAAACAGTGTTGCAGGAGAGGGCAAAGGCCTCCCGGAAGTTGAGAACCCCATGCCCCTCCCTTTTCCAGCAGGCAACCACCTCTTTTTCGTTGAATTTGTACTCCCCCGGACAGAAAAACTTTTCACCGGGCCGCACCTTTCCCCCGGCAAGAGCAGCGGCGGCCACCACGATTTTAAAAACCGAGCCGGGGTGGTAAAGAGCCAGGCTCCGGTCGAACTGGTCGCCGGAACCCGTATTCTGGTCGTACTGGGGGCGGCTGGCCAGGGCCCTTACCTCCCCTGTCGGGATGTCCACCAGCACCACGGCGCCCCGGACTCCAAAGCGGTCCATGATCTCTTCCACAAGCTTCTGAGCCTTTCCATCTATCGTGAGAACCACATTTTTCCCCTTAACTATCCTCCCCCCTTCACCCCGGAGGCGCAGTCCCCGGCCTTCCAACAGGCGCCCCCGCCGGTCCACCACCGTAAGAAGCTCCACCCGATCCCCGGGTGGAGCCAGGAAGCTATCATAGAGAGCCTCGATTCCTTTAATGCCTTTCTGGGGTTCGCCATGAAGAACCGAACCCTTCAGGCAGCCGATCAGGTGCCGCGCCAGAGCGGCAGGGCCATAGCGCCGGGGCAAAGGAATGACATAAACGCCCGGAACGCCCCTCTTTTTAAAAGATGCCGCCTCTTCTTCGGTTAAACGAACGGGCAAGAGAAAAGGGGATCGCTTCGCAAAAGAAGCGAGCAGGAAAGAGCGCACCTTTTCCTGCTGCACACGCCGAGGAAGCAAGCCGAAGACTGCTTCGGCCGGACTCTCCTCCCGGGGAGGGCGCGCCGGAGAAGGGGGGCACGATACCTCAAGGGGGGCAGGAACCAGGGCAGGGAAAACAGCTGCCACCCAGGTTGTTTCAGGATCCAGCAGGGACTTTCCTCTCCTGTCCAGAATATCGCCCCGCAGGAAGTTGCCCAGCGGAAGCCGCAGCGTCCGCTCTTTTACAGCAGCAGCCGCGAGTTTTTCTCCCTTCACCAGCTGAAGCCAGGCCAGCCGCCCTCCGAGCAGCAGGCAGGCGCAGAGAAAAAAACAGAAGAGAAAGAGAATCCGGCGCTCCTGGAGATGAGACAAAAAAATCCCCCTTGCCCAGCTTGGCTCCTGCTGCTAGCTTGAGACAAAAAGGGGGATTTTATACTCAATGAGGCTGGTAGCGCCGGGCCGCCGTCTGGTGCTCCCCCAGGGTCCGGCTGAAATAATGGGAGCCGTCGCCGCGGGCAACGAAATACAAATAATCGACCTCCGCAGGGTAAAGAACGGCTTTAACGGAGGCAAGGCCGGGATTGCAGATGGGGCCCGGCGGAAGGCCCTCGTGCAGGTAGGTGTTGTAGGGAGAAGGGATGCGCAGGTCCTGGTATGTCAGTCTTTCCTTCTGCCTTCCCAAAATGTACTGGATGGTGGCGCATGATTCCAGGCGCATTCCGCGCCGCAGCCGGTTCAGGAATACGGCCGCAATGATCGGGCGCTCTGCTTCAAGCTTAGCCTCCCGCTCGACCAGGGAAGCCAGGGTGACAACCTCCCGGATGCTCAAACCCATCACCTGGGCGCGGTGCTGGAGTTCGGGTGCAAAAGCCTTCTGAAAGCGCTGCAGCATGATGGTGAGAATTTCCTGCTCTGTTAAACCTGCAGGAAACTCATATGTTGCGGGAAACAAAAATCCTTCCAGGCGCTGCGGGCCCGAAAGGGTCCCGCTCAGAAAGGGAAATGTAAAATTTCCGGAATTTAAGGCTTCCCGGAGGCGCACCCGGTCCGCAATCCCTTTTCTGACCAGCAGTTCCTCAATTTGAGCCACGGTGTACCCCTCGGGGATCGTCACCCGGTGGATAACCACCCTCCCCCCCGCAATCTGGGCTAAAATCCTCCCGAGCGGCCAGGTGTCACTGATCCGGTATTCCCCCGCTTGAATCTGCCTCTCCTTGCCCTTCAACCGGGCGTAGAAAATAAAAAAATTTTTGCTTTTGATCAGCTTTTTTTGCTCAAGCAGTTCTCCGATCTCCTGCAAAGACGAACCCCGCCTGATGGTAACGGACAGGGTTTTCCCAAAGCGAGGATCGGCGCTGACCGGAGCGGCCAGATAAGCGGTACAGGTGCGCGCCCCTATCCATAAACTGCCGATAAAAAACAGCAAGATCCCGGCTCTCACAGGGTATAAAATTGGGTTGAAAAAGGATCTAACCATCGCCCTTCCCCGAACTCCGGTTCCCTGATTTCGCCACTCTTCTTAATTATAACCTTGATTTTCCACGCAGGACAACACTCCCGAAGAAAAAATTTATCGGGAAGGGGATGCCTCCGGCGGAGGAGTCACAATCTCGAGGTTGCCCGGCTGATTCGAGTTCCCGGGCATCACCGGAGGAGGTTCTACCGGTGCCGGCGGCTGCGCCTGATCAGGAGGGGGCACCGGGGTTTCCGGAAGAGGCATCGTCCCCACGCGCACGATCTGATCAACCGGGCGGTAGAGGTCCCTGGAGACCAGTTCCCTTTTGGTGATCTCCCCGTCTTTGACAACGCGGTAAAGCCGCACCTGGTAGCCCCTCACTCCTTCCCGCTCGACCACCGTCTTTCCCTGGTAAAGATTGGGGTCCTCTTTCTCAATGATCTTGGGCTCCAGGACCTTGTCCACAACGGATTCCAGCCAGACGCCCTTCTTTTCCGCGGTGTTTCCGAAAATTTTTACCGTAAGGGCGCCCCCCCGGACCCGCGTTCTCAGGTAGAGGCAGCCGCTGGTGTTGTTGCAAAACTTCAGATCCCTGCCCCCATAGGCGACGGTGGCATCCCGGCCGAGCGGTACATACCCTACGGGAAGGGAGTGGTTGCTCCTTTCCACAACCTTCAATCCCGCAAGGAGGACCGCGTTGTAAAGGGTTGAAGAAACCTGACAGACCCCGCCGCCGATTCCCGGTGTAAATTGATCCTGGACGATAACCAGCGCTTCTTTGTAACCCTTTTCCCTGCTCCTGGGACCAACAACGGCGTTGAAAGAGAAAACTTCGCCTGGTTTCACCAGCCGGTTGTCAAGGGCATCTGCCGCGACATTAATATTATAGGTCCGGTTGACGTTATGAACATCGAAAAACGTGGTATAAGAAGAGAGGAGACCTTTGATTTTCATTGCCAGGATATCTTCCGTCCCCACCCGGGGCCGTTCCTCTCTCAACCGCAGCGTGATGGTATTGCTGGAATTTGCCAATTTTTCCAGATCCTTGAGAGCGGATTCAAGGTCCAGGGCCCTGCCCGGCTTCGCGGGCACGATGACCACCACATCACGGTCATCTACGATCAAGCGGGCATCCTCGGGAGGGTAAACCAGATCCCGGACAAACCGACCCAATACCGCGCGCGCTTTCTTCCGATCAAGGGTAACCTTGAGAGGAACAACCACCTCAGAGCGATACGCCCTCCAGAGCTCGCGGCAGCGCCGCCAGAGCGGGCCCTCCCGGCCCACTAAAAAAGCGCGGTGTGCAATTTCTCCCGGGTGAAGCTGGTAACCCAGTTCGCGCCGCGAAACCTCCCACCGGCGTTCTCCCAGAACAACCTTCACAGAAGCTGAGAGAAACCTTTCCTGAAACTGTAAGAGCTCCTCCCTGGCTTCCTGTTCCGGAAGCCCTCCAAGCCTTATTTCTCCCGCGCGAACACCCGGAAAAATCTTATCTTCCCAGGCCCGAAGCCAGATGGCTGCACCGGCTCCACCTCCCCCGGCCAGGAGGGCCAACAAAACAAGAACCAGGATGAAAAGGATTTTTCCTCGCAAGGAGGTCGTCTCCCCTTCCCGCCGTCTTTTCTGATATAGTATTACGCCGAGAAGGCATCTGCGATTACAGATAGGCTACCCTAAATTTCATCCCCTTCTTCAAGCATCTCCTGCCAGGCGTCGGCAACCCGCTCCCATTCTTCATCATCTTCAATATCGCATAAAATCTCGTTTCCGTCTTCGTCAATCCCGAACTTTAAAATAATCGCCTCATCCTCATCCACAGGCTGGAGAATTGCGTATTCCTCTCCGTCTACGGTGATGATGTCGACCAGGTTGAATTCGTGCTCCTGCCCCTCCTCATCGGTGAGAACAATGGTCTCCTCCTCGTTAAAAGACAACTGGGAAACACCTCCGTTTTTTTAGGCTAACTTCATTATTTCCCCGCTCCAGGTTGAAGTATGCACCAGGAGGGTTGACTCCGGCTACTGGCCCTGGCTCCTTTGACGCCAGGCTAAATAACCGCCTAAAATCCAGCTCGCCGCAAGCTGATCAACAACTCTGCGCCGGCGCCGCCTGCTGAGATCTCCGGCAATTAAAGCTTTTTCAGCAGCGACCGTAGACAGGCGTTCATCCCAGAAAACCACGGGAAGATTTAAATGCTTTTCCAGCTCCTTTCCGAAGGCAAGCATCTCCTCCCCTTCTCTGCCCAATCTCCCGCTCATGTGACGGGGCAGCCCGACCACGATTTCCTGCACCCGGTATTCCCGGACCAGGGCCTGAATTGCCTGCAGATCCTCCTGAAAACTCCCGCGCTCGATGATCCCCACCGCCTGGGCCGTAATTCCCAGTTCATCGCTCACCGCGACACCGATGCGCCGTTTACCCAGGTCAAGCCCCATAATCCGCATAGACCCTCGCCTCAAAAGACCTTGATGCAGAACAAAGGGCAAACTGCCGCACAGTACCCGCAAAGCAAACAATCTTCTTCCCTCACCTGCACTCTTCCTCCGGGGCCTAAAACTAAAGCCTGCTGGGGGCACTTCAGGGCACACTCCCCGCACCCTTCACAAAACGGCTCGATGTGGAGCCTCCGCTTCTGCTGGAAAACCTTCGTCTTCAGGTCATCAGGAACCGGGAGATTTTCCGAAACTCTAACGTTAAAGTCTACCTCCTCCCTCGTCTTCATCCCGACGGCAACGGCCGCCGCCGCCTGCTGCCTGAAGGCAAATTTAAGCGCGATCTCCGCCTGATGGATGAGGTGACCGCCGCCCAGGGGCTTCATGAGGTAGATCCCCTTCCCCAAGGCGTGAGCAGTTTCAATTGCCTCCAGCATCTGGGAGCAACTACCATCCTTAATTCCCAGCCCCTGGATGTTAAACAAGGGATGGATGACCTCGATTTCGGGAACCGCAAAAGAAGCCTGCACCCCGGCCACGGTGTGCGTGGAAATCCCAACGGCCCTCACCAGCCCCCTTTCCTTTGCCTTAACGAGAAAATTCAAGGCTTCGCGGTGCCCCCGCAGGGTCAGGATCGATTCCTGCTCGTGGAGCAGGAAGATGTCGATCACATCCCGGTCGAGTTCGCGGCGTGCCTTTTCCAGGCTCTTTTTCATTTCCGCAGCCGTAACCGCATAAGATTTGGTGGCAACAACCAACCGGCTGTTTTCAACTTCCCGAAAAAGCTGCCTGAGGTACGGGTAGGTTCCGTAAATTTCGGCGGTATCAAAAAAATTAACCCCCCGGGCAACGGCATATTTGAGAATTGCCACACCCTCGGTCAGGGGCAGGTGAGCCTGTAAGGGTCCTATCGTCAGCACCCCAAAGCAAAGGCGGGAAACTCTAAGACCGGTTCCTCCCAGCAAGCGGTATTCCATTTCAAGCATTCCCTGGCCTGAACTTTTCCATATCCACCTGGCTTCTTCTCCCCGGCTACTTCTCTTTCTGCAGGTAGCTTTCGATCAATTCCTCTAGAAGTTCATCCCTTTCAAATTTCCTGATCAGGTTCCGGGCGTTTTTATGGCTCGTAATATATGCCGGATCTCCTGATAAGAGGTAACCGACCAGCTGGCTGATCGGGTTGTATCCCTTTTCTTTCAGGGCCTCGTAAACAACTCTCAACATCTCCCGGGCTGAGGTTCTTTCCTCGCTCCTAACTTTAAAAGTCATTGTTTTATCCAGGGAATCTTCCGCCATCACGGCCACCTCCAAAACAGGCTCGGAACTCCCGGAGGCTCGTCAATTTGCCTGGTCAATTTAGCCGGCTTATCTATCTCTCAAAATATTCGCCCCTCCTGCATAACTTTCCTCTTTCTCCTGACCTTTTTCACGCTTCTCTGCTAACTGGTGACGGACGATCTCTTCCCCCTGGCGCAGGGCCTCCTCCAGCCTGGTGATGTTTTTCCCTCCTGCCTGAGCCATCTCCGGCTTTCCTCCGCCCCCCCCGTCAACAACCCGGGCAACTTCCCGCATGATGTTGCCTGCATGAAGCCCCTTCCGCTTTACCAGATCGCTGGTAACAAAACTGACAAAGCCAACCTTCCCGTTCAAAGGGCTTCCCAGGATGATTACACCGGACCCAATGCGGTTCCTCAAGAGATCCCCCAGGGAGCGGAGGCTTTCCATATCGGGCGCCTGGACCTTTACCGCCAGGACCTTCACCCCATTTATTTCCACAACGCGGTTCAGGAGGGCGTCGACCTCCATGCGCATTATCTTGCTGCGGAGCTGTTCCAGCTCCTTTTCCTTTTCCCGGAGCTGGCTCTGCAGCTGTTCAACCCGCGCGGGCAGACCCTCCGGAGCTGCCTTCAAGAGAGCAGCCGTTTTTGCCACAAGCGCGTCCTGCTCCTGCCAGTGCCTCAGCAGTTCCTCTCCGGTCAGGGCCTCGATCCTCCGGATTCCGGTTCCAATCCCGCTTTCCGCCACAATCTTGAAAAATCCCAGTTCGCTGGTCCGGCGGACATGGGTTCCCCCGCACAGCTCCCGGCTGAAATCGCCAATCGCAACAACCCTTACAACATCGCCGTACTTTTCTCCAAAAAGCGCCAGAACCCCCTGCGCCAGAGCCGCCTCCCTGTCGGTCTCATAGGTCCTGACCATGAGGTTTTCTATAATCTTCTGGTTGACCAGGTCCTCAACTGCACGCAACTCGCTCTCGGCAAGGGGAGCAAAATGGGAAAAATCAAAGCGCAGCCGGCCCGGTTCTACAAGGGAGCCGGTCTGCTGGACATGCTCACCCAGAACCGATCTCAGGGCCTGGTGCAAAAGATGGGTTGCCGTATGGTTCCGCGCCGTGGCCAGACGCCGCTTTTCGTCAACCTGGGCGAGCACCACATCCCCTTTCCGGACAAGCCCGCGGCTCACATAACCCCAATGAACGATTAAGCCATCCCCAACTTTTGTTGTATCTTCAATGGCAACTTCGCCATTTGGACCCTTGAGAACTCCCCGGTCCCCTACCTGGCCTCCGCCCTCGGGATAAAAAGGGGTGAGATCGAGGAGCACCTGCACCCGGTCGCCTTCCCTTGCCTCCCGCTGTTCGGCTTCACCGCTGACAAGGGCGCGAATCTGAGAGCGCGTCGTGAGGTTCCCGTAGCCCTGGAACTCCGTCTTCCCTTCCCGCACAAAGGCCCAGACACCGGGGCCGGCTGCCGGAGCAGCCTCCAGTCTGGCGGCACGAGCCCGCTCCCGCTGCTCTTCCATCGCCTCGTTAAACCCTGCCAGGTCCACCGCCAGGCCGCGCTCTGCAAGGATTTCCTGCGTCAGCTCAAGGGGAAAACCAAAAGTATCATAAAGCCGGAAGGCAACCCGCCCCGGAAGCTCCCGTCCCCCTTCCCGTTCAAGCTGCTCCAGGTACTCCTGCAGCACCTGCAGCCCCTGTTCAAGCGTTTCTTCAAAGCGAGCCTCCTCTGCTGCTGCAACCTTTTGAATATGCTCCTCCCGCTCCCGCAGCTCCCGGTAGGGATCCTCGTAAAGAGAGATCACGGTGCCGATGATCCTGTTTAAAAAAGGCCCTTTAATCCCCAGGAGCCTGCCGTAGCGAACCGCTCTCCGTAAGATCCGCCGCAGAACGTACCCTCTCCCCTCGTTGGAAGGAAGAACCCCGTCGGCAATAAGAAAGGCCACCGCTCTGCTGTGGTCCGCGATCACCTTTAAGGCAACATCGGTCTTTGGATGCTCTCCGTAAGGAAACCCGGTTATCGCTGCCGCCTCCCGAATCAGGGGGAAGAGGAGATCCGTCTCGAAGTTGGAGGACACGCCCTGCATGACAGAGGCGATCCGCTCCAGGCCCATTCCGGTATCTATGTTCTGCCGGGGCAATCTTGTCAACTTCCCCGTTTCATCCCGGTTGAATTCCATAAAAACCAGGTTCCAAACCTCAAGGAACCGGTCGCAGTCGCAATCCACCCCGCAGTCAGGCAAGCCGCACCCCCGCGCGGGCCCCAGATCGACAATGATTTCCGAACACGGGCCGCAGGGCCCCACCGGTCCTGCCGCCCAGAAATTGTCTTCCTCACCCAGGGGAACGATCCGCTCCCGCGGAACACCGGCCACCTCCGCCCAAAGTTGCTTTGCCTCCTCATCTTCCTGGTAAACGGTAATCCAGAGATCCTTCCGGGGGAGGCCCAGAACATTTGTCAAATATTCCCATGCCCACGCAATTGCTTCTTTTTTGAAGTAATCGCCAAAGGAAAAGTTGCCCAGCATTTCAAAAAATGTATGGTGGCGCGCCGTTTTTCCTACAGATTCCAAATCGGGCGTCCGCAGGCACTTCTGAACCGTGGCGAGACGGGTATGAGGAGGGGCGGCTTTTCCCTGAAAGTAGGGCTTAAAAGGAACCATTCCTGCAACGGTGAACAGGAGGGTGGGGTCATCCTTGGGGATCAGGGAGGCGCTTGGGAGAATCAAGTGATCGCGCTGGCCGAAAAAATCAAGAAATTTCTTTCTGAGTTCGGAACCGCTTGACAAAATTAACCCTCCCAAGCACGTATCAAATTTTACGCACATTATACATAAGATTTCAAAATTTGTCAATGAAACCTGGCTTCGCGGCAGGAACTAATAAGACATACTGCTCGAAGAGTTCTGGCCGCGGCTCGGGATGCCTCACGAGCATTACCGGGGAACCCGGTCTGTGGGAATTAAGGGTTGACGGGGACAGAAAAACTTTATAAGACCAAGGCTTCAAAAGCAATCGTGTTGCTTTGCGCTGTTGCTTTTTGTTCATTATACGCCAAAATTTGCCTTTTCAGGCAGGAAAGGGGCGGGAACGTGTAGAATAAGAAGTCCATTACACGCTGTGGAATTGGGAGCCCAGGGGCATCCTGGTCCCCGTCCGCCTGCCCACGGGGCAGAAGCGGTACAGGATGGAGAACGTAGAGGCGCTGCCGGGAAAGTGTACATCCCAGAAGAAATCCGTTTAGGCATCAACAGGCTAACAGAATGTTGTGGCCCCAAGGGGCTAGCGCACGGAGGAGTGCGAGGGGGAAAAACGGTTATAGACATGGATAGAGAATTGCTTATTCATGCACGGGAGATCGTAGCCGAGGTTACTATAGCTACTGCTGGGACCCCAAATGAAACCAGTTTGCGTCATGAGTTAGAAAAGATTCTTGAGCGCCACTGCCGTGCTTTAGGAATCCCATGGGTTCCATTCCAATTGGATCGAACCATTAGTTCAAGTGGCGGAAATGGTATTCGCTTTGTAGATGTAGCTCATGGTGCTGTGATCATCGAATATGAAGCGCCCGGCAAATTTAAAGGGCACGAGGGGATTCAGCTCCAGTATGCCCGGGGTCAAGCGGAGGATTATGGACTTCGATTGCATCGCGAGGAAGGCCGCTCTCTCTCCGAGTATGTACTGGTTGTTTGGGATGGCAACCACATTAGCTTTGGGCACTTCGAAGGTACGGAACCCAACACGGAACCCAAGTGGGATCCTCTTACGCCGTTTAACATAGATGCAGCATTGCGACTTTTATTATACCTTAAAGAAAACGGGGCTCCGCTGGTACATCCCAAACTCTTGTCTCAACTAGTCGGTCCAGAATCCAATGTTGGTTCCCAACTTATTCCTCTGTTCTTTCAGGTTATACGTCAGGCTAAATCTCTGCCTGGAGTTAAGACCAATAAAACCAAATTGTTATTTTTGGAATGGCGCAGATTATTCGGCCAGGTCGTAGGTATCCAGTCGGATCGCGTTAAGGAACTGCTTCGACGTCAGAGTGAGGCCCATGGCCAACCTTACGCTGATGACCCAGCGGCGTACCTCTTCGCATTGAACACATACATTGCGTTAGTGGCAAAGCTGGTGGCGGCTCTATCGCTACCAAACGGCTCTGAAGATCTCACCGATCCGACTACCTCAGTAGCTGATAAAATTGAAGCTCTGGAATCCGGGCGGCTTTTCAGTGATGCAGGTGTTTCCAATATGCTTATTGGGGATTTTTTCTCATGGTACCGAGACGATCCGAATTGGAGCGCTTTCGTTCCATCTATTCAAGCCTTAATTGTTAGTTTGAGTGCCATTAACTTTGATGTCACGCAAAAAGATCCTAACACGACCAGGGACTTGTTTAAAGGTATGTATCAAACTTTCGTGCCCAAGGCGCTTCGGCATGCTCTTGGTGAGTATTATACACCGGATTGGTTGGCAGCGCACGCTCTAGATGTTATCGGCTGGAACCCAGAGGATAGCCTTCTAGATCCTACCTGCGGTTCTGGGACGTTTATTTTAGAAGCTCTGCGTCGTAGGTTAGTTGCGAACGACGACTCCTTCAAGGACGCACACAAAGCTTTATCAGGACTTTACGGCATTGATCTAAATCCACTTGCAGTACTGGCAGCTCGTGCCTCTTTGGTCGTATTTCTGTCTCCGTATTTAGATCCCAGTAGGCCACTTCGGTTACCTATTTTTTTGGCTGATGCCATTAATACCGCCTCTGCTTCGGGCTCCATATTTGAACACAGCTTGCAAACTGAGTTGGGTGTTATCTCATTTACCATTCCACGTGTATTGGTGGAGCATGAGCATTTCTATGATGTAATGATGAGGATTCGGGAGTTAGTGGAGGCACAGTACAGAGCCGATGATATATATGCGGCTGTGAACTCTGAATTCGATCTAAGCTACCTGTCAGTCGATGAGCATTCCTCTCTGAGGGAGACCATCACGACACTAGTAAAGCTACACAACCTCGGTTGGGATGAGATCTGGACCGCAGCTTTGGCAGATCGTTTCGCAGCAGCAGCCGTACCACCGGTCAAATTCATTGCGGGTAATCCACCATGGGTGAAGTGGAGTCACTTACCACCTGAATACGCGGCCTTTATCAAAAAACGATGCGTTGAGTTAGGAGTTTTCAGCCAAGATGTTTGGGTCGGTGGAATTGAATCGGACATCTCGACAGTCATTACGTACGAGGCCATTGATAAATGGCTGGCCCCTGGTGGCAAGATGGCGTTTTTTATCACGGGTACGGTATTCACCAACGAATCCAGCCAGGGTTTCCGCAGGTTTCATCTAAAGCACCGTTGCCTAAGGGCAAAAGTCTTACTTGTAGACGACTTCGACGCGATTTCCCCATTTGAAGGGGTAACCAATCATCCAACCTTGCTTGTCTTGGAGCGTGATCAAGAAACCGAATATCCGGTGCCATACCGCGTGTGGAAGCCACCCATGGTCAACGGTAAGGTAGTACGAACTTTTGGTGATGTAGATGAATTCCGCAAAAACGCATCTTGCGACGAGCTACTAGCCGCACCAGTACCCGGTACAGACGCTGGCCCCTGGCTGAAAGGCATAAAGGAAGAGCACGAAATTTGGAAGAAGTTGTTTGGTCCAGGGACACCGCACTATAAGGCACGTAAAGGCGTAACCACTGATCGCAACGGCATTTTCTTCGTAAGGGTGTTAGAAGCTGACCCTAGCGGCAAGAGATGCAAAGTGCGCAACAATCCCGGTATTGGTAGAGGTTCTGGGATTCCAACGTATACAACATTTGTCGAAACAGAGCATGTTTTCCCTCTGCTGCGTGGTCGTGGCGTGAAGGCATTTTCTGCAGTACCTGATTCCGATTACAGCATCCTGCTTCCTCAACGGGGAATGCATGGTGATCCAGACCTTCCTACCAAAGCTCCTGGTGCGTACCGTTTTCTTAGGCGGTTTAAAAAGATACTGGAACAACGATCGAGTTACCGGCGATTCCAGCAAGGACAACCATATTGGTCGGTTTGGAGTACAGGCCCCTACACGTTCAGCGAATATAAGGTGCTTTGGAAAGAAATGTCCAGCGGACGGTTTGCCGCTGCATATATCGGAAAGTACAATGACCCACTTTTAGGAGAAAAAGTCGTTATTCCTGATCATAAACTTTACTTCGTGCCAGTCGAAACTGAAGATGAGGCCGCATATCTTACCGCAATCCTAAACTCGCCCACTATTTCGCGAGCTATCTCCGCTTACGCAGCGCAATTGAGCCTTGGGGTTAGCGTGGTCGAGTATCTAAAAATCCCTGCCTTCGATTGTTCGAACCGTATACACCGCGTCCTGGCACGGCTAGCAAAGAGGAACACTAGACGTGGTGGCAACCCTACAGAAACTGACATAAAAAGGATAGACCGCCTGACACGCAAGTTGTTTGGTCTGAGTTAAAAAACTGCGGGCCTACCTGGCAAGACGGAAAGGAGGCTGAGCCCGATGAGTAACTTGGCTCGACAAAGACTTATTGCCTTGGTCACCTTTCTGGTCTTTACCCTGGGCTGTTCGCGGGCTGCTCGGGCAGCGGGCCGTCCCAAACCGCACCACTAGAAGGGCAAGGCGGTCCAGGAGCACAGTGCCGCCTAACGTCAAGTACGCGGACCGTCTTCGTGAAGTTCCAGCAGGAAGCCAGGAAGAAGGAAAAGGGTCGGTGTTAGAGCGTCCAGGTGTCGCCCATGAGCTTTAAGATTGTGTCAATGAAACCAAAGATTCCGCCGGAATCCCTGTCCAGCAAGGGTTCTAAAAACCGTGAGGCCGCTTTGATTAATGTAAAATTTCGGTAGATATAAGTGTTAGAAGGGAAAGAGGGAATCTGTCAGAGGACTGCGAATTTTCAGAAGAGCAGGTGGTGGGGAGAAGATGTCTCAGCAGATTCTGGGAACCGCCGAGGACAGGGTTTTGCTGGCAAGCGACAGCCGCGTCATGGCCTGGGAAGAATCCGGCGCCGTTGCACGCGGCCAGGTCCGGAAGCTTTACCAGCTGGGATCCCACGCTTTCATCTGCTCTGCCGGTCTTGCCGTAGGGGTTGATCTTTCGCAGGCGCTCCAGCGGGAGATCCGGGCTGCAGGAGTCACCGATTTTATGGAGATTAAGGTGATGGCGCGGGAGTTTCTGAACCGGGAATACCGGCGTTTTCTTCTGGAAAATTCCCGCTGGTTTCAAGAAAATCCCGAGGCGCCGCGCCTTCTCTACTTCACCCTTGCAGGCTATTCGGAGCGTCTCAAAAAATGCCTGGCCTGCGTCCTCGAAAGCAAAGATCTGGCGCTCCCTTTTACAGAAATCGACATCGGACCTGTCCTTACGATGCCGCGCGTCCTGAAGGTTGAGGCAAGATTCGCACACCTCTGGTCGGATCCCTCGCAACCCCTAGAAGATCTTGCCCATTTCTGCCTGCAGGCCCTCGAAAAAATCGCCTCGCGGGACGAGCGGGTGGGTGCACCCTTCCAGGTGGCAGCGGTTACGGCCCGGGGCGTGGAGTTTTTTGCTGACTTTTCCTGAGCCCCTTTCCCTAGACCACCCTGGACCAGATAAACCTCAAAACCACCCGCAGCAGACCTGCCAGCGGCACGCCAAAGATCAAGCCAAAGGGGCCGAACAGATAACCGCCCGCCAGCAGGATAAAAACGATCACAAGGGGATGCAGCCCCACCCGGTCCCCTAACAAACGGGGAACAAGGATGCTTCCCTCTAACTGCTGTACGAACAAAAAAACCCCCAACATTAAAACCCCTTTTAACCGGCTCTCGGCAAGGGCCAGCCCCAGCACAGGAACCGCAGCAAGAACCGGCCCGAACACCGGAACCAAATCGGCCACCGCAGTGAAGATCCCAATTAAAATCGAAAAACGAAGCCCGATTAAAGCCGCACCCAGCCCGGTTAAAAAGCCAACAATCAGGGAAATCAGCAGGTGGCCGCGCAGGAACCTGCTGAAGATCAGATCTGCTTCTCTCAGGAGATAAACAACGTCGCTCCGGCAGCCGGGCGGAAGCATCGCCAGGGCGCGCTTCTTCAGCAGTTCGGAATCCTTGAGAAAGTAATAGGCAAGGAAGGGAGCAAGCAGAAAACCGGGAAGCAGGGAAACAAGCGCCAGCATTCCTTCCGTAAAATCTCGCATAGCCTGGATAATCCCATTTCTGATGCGGCCCGAAGTTTCTCTCAGGACCTGGCGTGCCTCCCCGGGTAGAAGCACCTGTTCGGATAAGCGATTGAGGTAACTCTGAATCTCAAGAAAGGCTTCTGCATAAACCGGGATGATCTTTCCAAAAGCCTTGACTTCCCTGGAAAGAGCCGGAAGAAAAAGAGTCAAAAAAAGGCCCGCGAGGATCAGTCCCGCGGCGTAGACGGTAAGGATTGCTTTTACCCGGTTAACTCCCCTTGCTTCAAGGCTGCGCACAAGAGGGTAAATGATATAAGCAAGAAATAAGGCAATTCCAAACGGAACAAAAAGAAACCGGAGACGATAAAAAAGGACTCCTCCAGCCAGTCCTGCTGCCCCCAGGAATGCGATCCGAACGAGCCGCCGCTGCAATCAATTTGCCTCCCTAGTTTCCCAGATAAATCCTCTCTCCTAGCGGCGCAGCATATCCATCATACCCCGTGAGATGCCCCGGAATACTTTCTTCGCCCGGTTTCCGACCTCACCTGATCTGGCCATTAGCTTCCGGTTCGGTTTCCTGCGGGAGGTAAACATCAAGCTCAAAATCGCCCCCATCAAGCCACCTGTGAGCAAACCGCTGAAATAGCCCCGCCTTGCCACCTCTTCACCCCCTTTTCAGCGCAAAAATTTTGATCAAAGACGTTTTTCGGCCGAAATGTCCAAAGCCAAAAGGCTTCCATCCTCACTTATTTCAAAAACCTCACCCTGCCCCTGGGTATTGAACTCCACGAAACAGGACCAGCAGTAGTACTGATCGGCTCCTACCTTTCCTGTCTGGTTACTCCTGCAAATGGGACACTGCATTGCTTTCCCTCCTCGGCTCCGGGGCCTCTAGTCCTGGAACATCTTTAATAATAACCGCCTCTTCCCCCCAGGTGGCAACGGCATCCCAGGGAATGGTGCTTCTCCCGGAAATCAAATCATCAACAAGACCGGCGGAAATTTCGTAGCCCGCAAGCTCTCCTCCAGTCATGGTGAACACCACGTCTTCCATTGTACCCAGGTTTTCCCCTCGCGCGGTGATCACCGGTATGCCTGCTACCTGGGTTACCCTCAGGCCGGTCTCTGGATCTGCCTCCCCCTCCGGTGCCTCCCCCGCAACGATAACTGCATCCCTGCCGATATTGACCACATCCTGGTAACGTATCAGGCGCGGCCGGGATAACACTCCTCCCTCATTAAGGATGATGCCGGTTATCTTTCGTGTTTCGGGGCACCAGACAAGATCGCCAACATGCCCGATTTCTTTTCCCGTAGCAAGGTTAACCACCGGCAGCCCTATGATCTCCCGGCCCTTGCGCAACTACCCCATCTCCTTCAAACCTTGGCCTCGCTTTTTTATTATTACCGCAGTTTCAGAAAAAAATGCGCCTCTGTCAAAAAGAGGCGCGTGCAATGACTCCGCCGCCAAGCACCAAATCCCCTTCGTAGAAAACAGCAGCCTGGCCAGGTGTGACCGCTTTTTGAGGCTGGGCAAATCTCACCTCAACCGTACCGTTCTTTCCGGGAGATATTACTGCCGGAACAGGCGGCGATGTATAACGGATCTTTACCTCCGCCTCCCGGGGCGCCTCCAGGCTCTCGATGGCAATAAAATTCGCATCCTCCGCAACCAAACCAGATGCCTTCAAATCTTCCTTTCTCCCGACAATCAGGGCGTTGCGGGGAAAGTCGATTTCCACAACATAGGCAGGATAGCCCAGGGCAAGACCCAGGCCGCGCCGCTGCCCGATGGTATAAAAGGCAAGCCCCTCATGGTAACCCACAAGGTTTCCTTTCAGATCGTAAATGGGCCCCGGCTTAATCCCCGGAACCCGTTCCTTTAAAAAGCGGCGGTAGTCACCATCCGGAACAAAACAGATTTCCTGGCTTTCCTTTTTCGCGGCAACCGGGAGACCGGAAGAGCCGGCAATGCGGCGAACCTCCTCCTTCGTGCACGTCCCCAGGGGAAAGAGAAGGTGAGGCATTTGATCCTGCTCCAGCATGTACAGGACGTAGCTCTGGTCCTTTCTGGGGTCCAGCCCCCGGCGCAAAATCCAGCGCCCCCTCTCTGAACTGTACTCAATCCGGGCGTAGTGACCGGTGGCGAGAAAGTCGGCACCGAGGGCGCGCACGCGGCCCAGCAGGGCCTTGAATTTGATCTCCCGGTTGCAGGCCAGGCAGGGGTTTGGGGTACGGCCGCTGAGGTACTCCCGGCAAAAATAATCTATTACTTTTTTTTCAAAGATATCCGCAAAATTCCAGACATAGTGAGGAATTTCCAGAATCGCCGCCACTCTCCGGGCGTCTTCAACTGCTGCCAGGGAACAGCAACCCCCGTATTCGGGGTCCTCCCCGGCCGGCCAGATCTGCATCGTGATCCCGATCACGCGGTACCCCTTTTGTTTAAGCAAAAAAGCGGCTACCGAACTGTCGACACCTCCGCTCATCGCGACAAAAACCGTTTTCTGCACCGGTTTCCGCCCCCCGCACCTCTTCATTTTCGCGCAAGCCTTTCCGGCCGCTCCGGGCCTCTCTAGTTCCGGCCAAGTGGGGACAGCGTCCGGAGCTTCGCTA
The DNA here is from genome assembly GCA_013177945.1 of Bacillota bacterium. Taxonomy (NCBI): domain Bacteria; kingdom Bacillati; phylum Bacillota; species Bacillota bacterium. The sequence continues at coordinate 62,239 of JABLXW010000002.1, read as the reverse complement.
CGACATCCGGAAGTACCTCAAGCACATAGTCAATATCCTCCTCGGTATTTGCAAGACCTGCGGTCATCCGCAGCGAGCCGCGGGCGAGTTCGGGGGGAAGCCCGATTGCCGTCAACACGTGGGACGCCTGGAGCGCTCCAGCACTGCAGGCAGAACCGGTGGACGCGGCGATTCCCTTTAGATCCAAACTTAAGAGGAGGGACTCCCCTTCCACCCCGGCGAAGCTGAAATTGACATTATTGGGCAAACGCCGGGTGGGGTGGCCGTTCAGCCTGACGTCAGGAACCCGCTTTTGGATTCCCTGAATCAATTTATCCCGGAGTTTTTGAACCCTCGCACTCGTTGCGGAAAGCTCGCGCCCGGCAATTTCCGCGGCTTTCCCAAAACCGACGATCCCCGGCAGATTTTCCGTTCCCGGCCGCCTTTTTCGTTCCTGGCCGCCCCCGTGGAAAAGGGGGGTCAGGCGGATTCGCTTCCTGATGTAGAGGGCCCCCGCCCCTTTTGGCCCGTACATCTTGTGGGCCGCCATTGAGAGGAGATCCACCTTTAAATTTTCCACATTAACCGGAAGGTGGCCTGCCGTCTGGACGGCATCGGTGTGAAAAATTACCTCCTTTTCCCGGGCAATCTCTCCGATTTCCTCAATCGGCTCGATGGTTCCGATCTCGTTGTTGGCGTGCATAATCGAAATTAAAATTGTTTCCCTCCGGATTGCTCTGGCAACATCATCAGGACTCACGACCCCATTCTGGTCAACCGGGAGGAAGGTAACCTCGAACCCGTTCTGGGCAAGGAACTTGCAGGTATCGAGCACCGCGTGGTGTTCAATGGCCGACGTGATGATGTGGTTGCCCCGGCGCTGGTTGGCATAAACGGTCCCCAAAATTGCAAGGTTGTCAGCCTCCGTTCCTCCGCTTGTAAAAATAATCTCCTCGGGAACGGCGCCGATCAGTTCGGCAACCTTGCGGCGCGCCTCTTCCAGATATTGTTTCGCTTCTCTCCCAAAGGCGTGCACACTGGAGGGGTTGCCAAAAGAGGTTTCCAGAACCCGGCTCATTTCTGCTGCCACTTCGGGATGGAGCGGAGTTGTGGCCGCGTGGTCGAGGTAAACCTGCCGCACTTCGTCATCTCCCCATTTCAAGGTAAATTTTTATTTAAAGCCCATTTTTTTGACAGCTCCCGCAGCGACTCAAGCCGCGCTTTAATCACTTTTTCCTGCCCCTGCTCCGAGGGCTCATAGTAGCTCCTTGTTTTCAGGGGGTCGGGGAGGTACTGCTGGGGGACGAAGCTTCCCTGGTAGTGGTGGGGATAGAGGTATCCTTCCCCATGCCCGAGCTTTTTCGCTCCCCGGTAACTGCCATCCCGGAGGTGTTTGGGAACGGCTCCTATTTCGCCCTTTTCCAGGTCCTGGCGCGCCTTCGAAAGCGCCGCATAGACGCGGTTGCTTTTGGGGGCGCAGGCAACGTAAAGAGCGGCTTCGGCAAGAAGCAGTTCCCCCTCCGGCATCCCCACATATTCCAGACCCTGGGCCGCCGCCCCGGCAACCACAAGCGCCAGGGGATCGGCCAGCCCCACATCCTCGGCGGCGCAAATCAAGATGCGCCGCGCGATGAAACGGGGGTCCTCTCCGGCCTTCAGCATTCTCGCCAGCCAGTGGAGCACGGCATCGGGATCGGACCCCCGCATGGATTTAATAAAGGCCGAAACCACATCGTAATGCTGGTCCCCATCGCGGTCGTAAAGAACAACCTTTTTCTGGACGGCCTCGGCAACCGTTTCCCGCCCGATCAACCTGGCCCCGTCGGCCTCGGGTTTTGAAAACTTTACCGCAACTTCTAAGGCACTGAGCAGGATTCGGGCGTCTCCTTCCGCAGCCTGCACCAGGTAGTCCACCGCCTCCGGAGCAATGCGAAGCTGCATTTTCCCCAGGCCCCGCTCCTCGTCGGAAAGGGCGCGCGCCAGGATCAGTCTCAGGTGCTCGGATTCAAGAGGATAAAAGGGGAGCACTCTCATCCGGGAAAGGAGGGGCGCGTTCACGGTAAAATAAGGATTTTCTGTGGTTGCTCCGATCAGCACCAGATCTCCCCGCTCGACCGCTGAAAGGAGGACATCCTGCTGGGCTTTATTGAAGCGGTGGATTTCGTCGAGAAAAAGCACCGTTTTCTGCTGGTAAAATTTTAATCTTTCCCGGGCCTCCTGCAGCACTTTTCTGAGCTCCCCCACCCCGGCATTGCCGGCATCCAGCTGCACAAAATGGGCGCGTGTGGTCCGCGCGATAATTCCCGCCAGGCTGGTTTTGCCCGTACCGGGCGGGCCGTAAAAAATCGCCGGCGGCAGATTGTCCTCCGCCAGGGCGTGGTGGAGCAGGCGCCCGGGCGCAACCAGGTGCTCCTGGCCGACAAACTCTTCCAGGGTGCGGGGGCGCATCCGGTAGGCAAGGGGAGCCTCCTGCTCCCTGAACTTTTCCTGGGCGTAGTCAAACAGGTCCAAAAAACCACCTTCTTGGAACCGCACTTCAATCCAATGAAATAATAAAGAGGGAAATCCCTCTTTAATTTTTGACTGTTTTCGGTTCAGGTTTATGCAAGGGCCTGGCTGATCAACCGGCTTAATTCTTCTTTGGGCCGGAACCCTGTAATTCTTGTTACTTCGCTTCCGTTTCGAAACAGGATCAGGGTGGGGATGCTCATCACGCCAAAGCTGGCTGCAGTCCGGCGGTTCTCGTCTACATCCAGCTTCCCCAGCATGAGGCGACCGGAGAACTCATCGGCCAGTTCCTCCAGGACCGGCGCCAGCATCTGGCAGGGCCCGCACCAGCTTGCCCAAAAATCTACCAGCACCGGAAGCGTCGCCTTCTTGATCTCCGTTTCGAAGTTTGCATCTGTCAGGGTAACGATTTTCCCCTCCATCCAACGTGGTCCCCTTTCACCGCTTTTCGTTAACTCTTTCCCCTTCAATATAATGGGACTCGTCCAGTCTGTCAAGCCAGATTCAGCAAAACCTCCCGGTAATTACCGTTCCTCCTCGGGAGGAGAAGCAGGGGGGAAAATCTCCGGCTGATCGCCCCCGGGATGAAGGGGCAACGTCCCGGGTTGGGGTATCTCGGGTGGACTGGTTTCCGGACGGGTAATGCGATTCCTCATAACACTTCTCACCTCATTTTTAGTTTACTATTCCCCCGTCCTCCCTCTCTTATGTAGGGGGCTAAATGAGATTGAATCTCTTCAGTTTTTCGTAAAAACTGGAGCGGGGAACGCCCAGTTTACGCGCCGCCTTCACCTTGTTTCCGTTTGCCGCGGAAAGAGCCTGCCTGATCATCTCCTTTTCTACCTCTTCGATCACCTGCGCAAGGGTCTTGTCGGAGTTCAGGTGCCAGCGCAGCCAGGCTTGATTCCGGATCACTTCGGGAAGGTCCTCCGGGCCGATGACTTCGCCATCCACCCGGTTGAACAGCTGCTCAACCACGTTTTCGAGTTCCCGCACATTTCCGGGCCAGCTGTAGCTGGTGAGCAGCCGCAGCGCCTCCGGAGAAAGAGATTTTTTTCGGTGGTAACGCGCCTCGAGCTTTTCGAAGAAACAATTCACAAGCAGGGGGATGTCCTCCGCCCGCGCCCGCAGGGGTGGAAGCCGGATCGGCAAAACATTCAACCGAAAATAGAGGTCCTCCCGGAAGAGCTTCTTCGCCACCATTTCCTGGAGATCCTTGTTGGTTGCCGCGATCACCCTGGTGTTCACGCGGTAGTAGCTGGCGCCCCCGATCTTCTCGATCTGCCCATCTTCAAGGAAGCGAAGCAGCTTCGCCTGCAACACCGGGGAAAGGTCGCCGATCTCGTCAAGGAAGAGGGTGCCTCCCGCAGCAAGTTCAATTTTTCCCGGCTTGCCCCCCTTCCGCGCCCCTGTGAATGCCCCTTCTTCGTAGCCGAAAAGTTCTGACTCCAGGAGGTTGTCCGGAATGGTGGCGCAATTCACCGGAACGAAGGGCCCCCGTCCGTAGCGGCTGGCGTGGTGAATTGCCTGGGCAAACAACTCTTTCCCCGTCCCGCTCTCCCCCATGAGCAGGACGGGAGCATCGGTCCCGGCCGCCTTCTGCGCGAGAACCACAGCCTCGCGAAAGAGCGGAGCATTTCCCACAATGCTCGCAAAGGTGTAACGCGCCTGGTAATGGCTCATCACCTGAGCACGGTAGAAGTTCACCTCGTCCTCCAGGACGCGCAGTTTCTCAAGCATTGCCTTAGTGACCCGGTCGTCAGGGAAGAGCAGCTGGCTGAAACCCCCGTTCAGCTGTCCGTTGCTGAAGATCGGGCCCTCATTCAGAAAATACTTTTTGTTCTTAAAGGAAATCATCCGGCCGGCCCCGCGCTTCCTGGAGGCCAGAATCTCTTTCAAATCGGAAAAGACAAGCACCTCTTCGACCGGTTTTCCAAGCGCATCGGCCTGGCTGATCCCCAGTATCTCAGCATACGCCTGGTTGATTTCCAGAATTATGCCCTGAGGATTGACAATTGCAATGCCGCCGGGGATGTTTTCGAAAAAGGCGTAGGAGGCCCTCAAATTGGCCTGGAGTTCCGCCTTTTCTTTCCCCTTGGCCAGGGCATTCCTTACCGTTGTCAGCAGTTCTTCAGGCGTGAAAGGCTTCATTAAAAATTCCTGCGCCCCTAACCTCAGAGACTTCAAGGCGGTATCAAGTGAGGCGTAACCGGTCATAATTACGGCCGGCAACTCGCAAACTTCCCGCACACGGCGCAGCAGTTCAAAGCCGTTAAGCTCCCGCATCTTAATGTCCGTGATCAGCCCCGTAAAGGGTTCCTCATGGATAAGATTCACCGCCTCGTGTGGGGATGTCGTGCACCTTACCTCATAACCTGCATCGGACAAAACCCTGGCACAGAGGTCGAGAATCAGGGGCTCATCATCAACCACCAGGAGTCTTTCCTTTGGGGAACTCAGAAGCAGCCACCTCCAGCTTTTTTAAAATTATCATGTGATTTCATCCTTATTAACCGGAAGCCGGATGAGAAAACTCGTCCCTTTCCCCGCCTCGCTGAAAAATTCCAGTCTGCCGCGGTGGCGGCTTATTACCTCGCGGCTGATCGTCAGGCCCAGGCCGGATTCGGCGCCCCCCTCTTTTGCCGTAAAAAAGGGGTGAAAGACTTCAATTTCCAGGTTGGTCTCCTTGAAGCGCGTCACCACCGTCACCATGCCCCGGCCGGGGACTGCCTCCACGGCGTGATTCAAAAGGTAGAGAAAAACATTCTTCATCTGGACCGCATTGACAGCGATTTCAGGCAGGTCCTGGCAGTATTCCTCTTTAAACTCGACTTCCTTTTGATTTATTTGCTTCCGCAGCTCCTCAACGGTTTTTCGGAGCAGCTCATTAAGGTCAACAGTCTGCAGGTCACCCCAGGCCTGTTCCACAAACGATAAGAACTCCCAGACCACAGCGCGGGCACGCAGGGCCTCCTGGCAAATTAAATCCAGTTCCTGGCGCTGCAGGCAGCAAGGATTGCAGGTCCGGAGGAGCAAGGTGGCGTAACCCAGGATGCTCGTCAAAGGGTTGTTTATCTCGTGGGCCAGATAGCCAAAGAGCTCTCTGAGCAGGGAAAGCAACCGCTCATCCTGCCAGCAGGAAACCCATGCCTTCCAGGTCTCCTCATGCACCAGCTTCCCCTCCATTTTCCGCAGATCTATAAAGCCTTGAGCCTGCCTTCCCCTGCCCCGGTTTTTTCGCAGGCCTCCTTCAGGTAAGGCAGGTAGGTAAACCGACCCAGCTGCGAGACGTTTACCCGCCGGAATTCGCCCTGCCAGGTTAATTCTTCGATTCTCATGAGGTCGGTCTCTTCAAGGTCCCCTCCCCGCGCGTTGAGGAAGGAGACCAGAACCTCTTCGGTGAAATGATCAGGATGTGCCAGGTACACCCCGCCAGCGGCCCCCGTCACTTTAATTCCGTAGCGGATTACGGGAAAAGTAACGGTTCCGAGTTCGATTACATTGATGCCGGCACAGAGGAGGCTTGCCGCAATCACCCGCTTGACGAGCTGGCTCAAAGGGTGACCGTCGCTTGCCAGAACAGCGCTCCCTCCGGAGGGAAGGAAGGTGCCGTAAGCGCCTCCGAACCTTGCAGCAAGATCCACATTTGCAGGCAGGGCAAGGGCCTTTCCTTCTCCCCTCCGCTGGATTAGTTTCCACTTGCCAGCAAGAGCGTAATCGATGATCTGACCTGCTCCGACGACAGTTCCCGGCCAGATTTTCACGCCCGGCTTCAAAATGCTGTTAGGGCCCAGCCGGGCGCTGCTTCCCGCCACCGCGTTTTCGAAGACGGCCGCCTTTGACCTGACCCTGACATGATCGCACAGAATTGCGCCCCGGATCTCCACCTCTTCGTCGAGATAGGTATGGTGCCAGAGGATGCTGTACTTAACCGAGGCGCCGGCCTGAACAACGGAATAATCTCCCAGGACGACGCCGGGGCCCAGCCTGGTATCTGCACCCAGATAACAGTTATTTCCAATCAGCAGGGGGGGTGTTAACTGCGCCCGGGGGTGGATATCTACATTGGAACCGATCCAGAGGCCGGGCTCGCGGGCAGGGTAAGGAACGGGCAGATTAACCCGGCCCGCCAGAAAATCAAAGTTGGTCTGACGGTACTGCTGCAGGTCTCCGATGTCGCACCAGTAACCGGAGGCAATAAACCCGTACAGGGGCCTTTTCTCCTTGAGCAGAAAGGGAAAGAGATCGCGGCTGAAATCAAAAGGAATCCCGGCGGGGATGTAGTCCAAAACCTCCGGCTCCAGAATGTAGATCCCTGTGTTCACCGTATCGCTGAAAACCTCGCCCCACCCCGGCTTCTCTACAAACTTCAGGATCCTCCCGCTTTCTTCCGTAATCACCAGCCCGTACTCCAGGGGATTGTTTGTTCTGGTCAAAACAATGGTGGCCAGTGCCCCTGTTTTTTTATGAAAAGCCAGGGCTTCCCTGAGATCCAGATCCGTCAGGGCATCCCCGCTGATGACGAGAAAGGTTTCATCCAGGAAGGAGGCGGCATTCTTTACGCCCCCGGCAGTGCCAAGGGGAGTGCCCTCCTTAAAGTAGCTGAAATGCACCCCGAAGCCGGAACCGTCTCCAAAGTAGCAGGTAATTGCCTCCGGCAGATACTGAAGGGTTACGGCAATTTCTTTAATCCCGGAACTTTTCAAAAGAGAGACCAGATACTCCATTACCGGCAGATTCAAAACAGGAACCAGAGGCTTGGGGCGCCCGCAGGTAAGCGGCCGCAGACGTGTCCCTGCCCCCCCGGCCATGATTACCGCCTTCACATCAATCCTCCTTGTATTAATCTCAAACAACCATCAGGCACTTTCCATGCCCGCGGCTCTGGCGGGTTCCCTCGCATTGCCTTTTCTGAAAAGACGCGCCCAGGGATTCAGCCGTGCCTCATTCCGAATCCGCTGGTAAACTGCTGCCGTTTTCCGGGCAATCCCGGGCCACCGGAATTCTCCTGCCCGCCGGAGTCCCCTCAGGGCCACGGCACGCGCCCCCTCCTCGTTGCCCAGAACCTGCCTGATGGTTTCGGCAAGCACCCTCGCATCCCCGGGGGGAACCTTCCACCCATCCACCCCGTGGGTCACAATTTCCCGCAAGCCCCCCACATCTGAAACAATCACCGGCACCCCGGCAGCCATCGCCTCGAGGGCAACAATCCCGAAGGGCTCATAAAAGCTTGGGAAAACCGCAACGGCAGCCTCCCGGTAGAAGCCGTCCCTTAAGCGGTCCTCAAGAAACCCGGTAAATACCACATGTTCTTCCAGGCCCAGCTCCCTTGCCTGCTGCCTGAGGTCCTCCTCGTAAGGCCCCTGGCCGGCGATGATAAATTTCGTTCCGGGAAAGCAGGAAACAACCAGGGGTACGGCTTCCAGAAGGGTCTGGACCCCCTTTTCCGGAACGAGACGACCTATGTAAAAGATGATCTTCTCCCCCTGGGGGGCGTACCTTGCCCGCAGCTCCTGACGCAGGGCAGGCCCCGGGGGTGGAGGAATTTCCTCAATCCCGTTGGGAATTACATCGATTTTATCCCGGGGCACCTGAAACAGATGCTCGATTTCCTCCTGCATGTACTGACTGCAGCAAATCACCCGCCACGCTTCAAAGGTCAGCTCCCACTCCAGCTGGTGGATCCTCTCCTGCAAGGGAGTGAAGATCCCGCGGTTCCGCCCGTGCTCTGTGGCATGAATTGTTGCAAGGAGAGGAAGGTGGTAAACCTGTTTCAAAGCCACAGCAGCATAGGCCACCAGCCAGTCATGGGCGTGAATCAAATCGATTTCCGCGTGGTCCTGGATTAACTTCCCTGCATAGGCGGCAAGGGCAGCATTAAACTGAAACACCCAGTCCAGAAGGTCTCCTCCCTGAACGCAGGGGAACTTCAGGCGGTGGATCGTGAGAGTTCCCTGCCGCTCCAGTTCCGGTTTCCCCGGCACCCAGGGGGTAAGGACGTGCAGAGGGTAACCGAGGGCCGCCAGGGCGCGGCTCAATCCGTCCACATGGCGGCCCAGTCCCCCGACGGTCCGGGGAGGATATTCCCAGCTCAACATCAATACAGCACCGGGCTTGCTTGAGGGCTGCCTCCTGGCCCGGGGCAGCGTCTGCCCGCCGTAAACCCTGTAATCCAGGTGCGGGAAAATCGGATCCAGCCTCTCAAGCCTGGCTAAAAAATCTTCATCCAAACAATTATTCTTCAACTGCTGGTAAAGAACCTGAAAGCGCCCCAGGTGATCCTGCAGGCGCCGCTTCGCATAGCCGACTGCAGTCCGGGTGTGCATGATGAAGGGCCAGTCGCTGCTCTGGGCGAGGAGCAACTCCCGCGCCGCCTGATTTAAGGCGCGGCGCCGCACTCCGGCGGCGCCGGGATAGCTTCTTGCCAGCTCAACCATGCAGTTTTCTGCCCTGTGGAGATGGCGGTAGATCCAGTCGTTGGCGGGGCTCAACCAGACTTCATGGTAGCCGTGCAGGCCCCAGCTGCACTGAGGAATTTCCCCCCGCTCAAGCTCCGGCGTCTCCTTCAAATAGTCCCCGGGAGTACATAGCGAAAAGACCTGCTGCAGCGAAACACGGCTGAGAAACTCCTCCAGCCAGAGCGGCCCCTCGAACCACCAGTGCCCGAAGAGTTCGGCATCATAAGGAGCCACAACGATCGGTTTTACGGGGGCCATCTTTTCTTTCAAGTACTCAATCTGCTTCTCCCGGTTAAAGAGAAAGTTCCCCGCATGGACGCATGCCCTTTCCCGCGCCCGTTCAGGATCGTAAACCTCTTTTTCCATCCCCTCCCCTGTGATCCGGTAATACTTGAAGCCAGTATCCACCCGGACCCCATCTGTATTCAGGTAAGGTGCAAGGTATGAATAATCAAGATCGTAGCCGATATCCCGGTAAAATTCCCGGTAGTTATAATCCCCTGGATAGCCTTCGCGGGCACTCCAGACCTGCCGGGAAGATTCCGGGTCCCGCCCGAAAGCGGCAACTCCGGCAGGGGTCAGCAGCGGCGCATAGGGGCCGTGGGCAGGACGGGGGGATGCATTTAAAATACCGTGCGTTTCGGTAAAAAAGTACTTGATGCCGTATTCCGCCAAAATCCTGTCAAGACCCGGCAAATAGCCGCACTCGGGCAGCCAAAAACCATCGGGAGTGAAACCGAAGTGCTGCGCGAAAAGTTCGAGGGCAACGGCAATCTGGGCCCTTCTCCCCTCCTCCGTTGCCATAAGGGGGAGGTAACCATGGGTCGCGGCAGAAGTAATCAGCTCCAAACAACCCTCCTCAACCAGGCAACGAAAAGCGTTAAGAACATTACAGTTCCATTCCTCGCGGTAGAACCTTCGGATCTTTTCCAGGCGCTCCACATAAAACTCGGCCAGGCGCCGAAACTCCGCGCAGTCCCGGTTTCTTTCGATCTCCCGGCATCCCAGGGCCAGGGAGAGATCCAGATACTTCAAATAGCGCTCCTGCAGGAGGGGATCCACCAGCATGGAAATCAAGGGGGGTGAAAGAGAAACGGTGAGCCGGAAGGTGATCCCCCTTTTTACCAGGCCGAAAAAAGTCTGGAGAAGCGGAAGATAGCTTTCTGTTAAAGCTTCCCAAAGCCACCTTTCTTCCAAACTGGCAGGGTGTTCAGGATGGCGGACGTAGGGAAGGTGCGCATGCAAAACGAAGGCCAGGTATCCCAAGTCTAACTCCTTTCTGCCCCGGAACCGGGCAAATCTCCTGCTTTCTCGTAACCAAAAAACCGAACTTCCTCCATCCCGTCGCAGGAAACCAGCGCCGGCCGCTTCTTTGCAGCCCGGTCCTGGACCCAGGGCGTATGGACGCGATTTGACTGGAGAATCCGGTAAAAACGCCCCTCCGGCCCCCGCACCGCCAGACAAAGACAGTAGTCGCGATCGGGCAGCAGGTTGTGAAGATACCATTGCTGGGCTTGAGAGCTTACGGAAAAATCTCCAACGTGAAAGAGTTCCTCCTCCTGTCCCCCTGCTTCAAAAAGCTGCAAAAACAAAGGGACGTCTTCCCAGTCGCATCCCAGGTGCCTGGAAACCACATAGCGCAGGCCCGGCGCAAGATCCCAATAAACAAAGAGACAGTAGGGATCCCGCACCATCAACATCATCCTGTTCTCCCCATAACTCTGGGGCAACTCAAAATGGTCGAGTGAGTGTTCCAAGAAATTCCCTTCCTTCCAGTTCCCACCAATCTCCCGAATTCAAACTACAACCGGCTGTAAATATACCACCCCGCGCGCCTTTGCCTGAAAAAAGCCTCAAGGTTTTCGATCAGGAGAGCCAGCTTCCGGGATACAGCCTCCGCTTCTCTGGAAACGACGCCGGATTCCAGGTACCGCAAAGAATCTATCTTTTCCTGGAGAACCTTAAGCTCGCGGAGTAAATCTGCAGCACCCACCGCAATCCCCTCCTTTTGGTGCTCACCCCCTTCTCTTTGCAATAAACATGCCTGTTGAAACCGATAAAATTTAACCGGTAATCCGGGCAAAACCGGGCCTCTCTCGAAATAGTTTTCATTTTCAGTGTACCATTTCTGGATACTCCTTTCAAAGATGGTAAAGCTTTTTATTTTCCCCTCAAAAACACAGAAATGTTCAATTTTCGAACATTTCCGCAGGTTGGACAGGCCAGAACAAAAAAATCCGGTCTTCCTGCGACCGGATCTCACTTACCTCCGCCTTTTCTCTTTTCCTCATTGACCTCGGGAACATGCCCAATGCGCAAGATTCTGTTTCACCGGGTCAGTCCTGACCCATAATCGAATCAATCCCAAACCTTTCAAAACGATTTCGCAAAAGATGGATCGTCCGGGGAGAAACCCCGAATTCCGCTGCCATCTCGCTATCGGTCGCTCCTTTTTTGAGAAAGGCGAGAAAGGCATCAAAATCGACCCCGACCTCTTCCGCCACGGCCTCCAAACTCGGCTGCCGGCCCCAGGGGGGTCCGCGAAAACCCTGATCCTTTTCCATGCCCTGTCCACCTCCTGGAAGTAGTTTCTCCCCTCCTGGATCTTCTTATGTCACACAACTACAACTATTACCCTTCAAGTACTTGTAATTTTGCGATGTTTTCCAACCTTTCCTTTGAAACTGAAGGAATTTTTTATTTAATGTCGAAGGTGCATAGGTTGAGAGTCTAAAAGGATCCTTGTTAAAATGATTCTCAAGTATCCGGAGCGAAAGGAAGGAGCATGAAATGAAAACCTACCTTCAACTGACGCGGCACAACGGCAACACAGCCCTATTTTTAGCAGTGGAAATGTCGCTCATCTCTACCCTAAGGGGAGAACCGCTGCACATTCATGCCGAGGGGCTGAGGGGAACGGGAAAAACCACGATCATGCGAACTGTAAAACAAATTCTCCCCATGATCACCAGGATTAAGGGTTGCCTTTACAACTGCGATCCCAACCGCCCGCACTGCCCCGAGCACAAGGACCTGCCACCGGAGGAAATCAGGTCCCTGGGCACGGAACAAATACCGATGCCTTTTCTGGAAATCTCCCATTCGGCGAAAATCGGAACGGTTGCCGGGAGCATCGATCTGGGGAAACTCACAAACCCCTCCAAACCGGAGGCGGCGCTTCTTCCCGGGATCATCCCCCAGGCGCACCGGGGCATCATCTTCGTAGATGAAATCAACCGCCTTGCCGACACCTCCCCGGAAATCACCGACGTCCTGCTTGATGTCATGGGAACAAAGCCGGGCCGCGTCCAGATCGAAGAAACAGGTCTTCCTGTTGTAGAAGTTCCGGTGCTGGTCTCCGTCTGGGCTGCCTCCAACCCCGACGAAGAGCCGGGGCCTCTTGCCGAAATCAGAAGGCAGCTGTCGGACCGCTTCGATCTGGTGATCCCCATCGGAAGACCCTCCACCCCTGAAGAGGTAATGGACATTCTGGCCACCAATGAAGCCATCCGGGGCGCCGACCGGGAACTCTCTCAACAGGAAAAAAAGCACCTGGAAAAGATCCAGAAGGACCTTGAAAGCATTGCCCTTCAGAGTGAACTCACAATGCCTGAGTACCTGATCAGTTTTCTGGCCAACATCTACATCAATTTCAACATCGAAAGCCTCAGGGCGCTTGAGGCCATCCGGCAGGCGGCCCTCCTCCACTGCGCCCTGAGAAGGCGGAACCAGGTGATGATCAGCGACATTATGGCCGTTCTCCCCCTCGCCCTCCACCACCGGGTAAGTCCGGCGACGCTTACAGAAATCATGAACACCATAAACAGCCGGATGGCCGGGAGCGAAAAAAAGACGGCGCCCGCCGGAAACAGCAGCACCGGTAACAACACCCGCTTCACGCAGTTTTTTAACAGAAATCAGGGAAAACAGCCGGATTCTGATGAACTGCAGCGGGGTCAAAGTTCAACCTCCGAGGCGGCCCCACCCCAGAAAGCCCGCCAGCTTCGGGATCTGCTTGGAAAAGGTCTGATTAAAAAAGAGTCTGATTTCTGATAAGGGGAAGCTGGATGTCCCATCAACCTCCTCTTCTGGAAAAACTGACACCTCAGCAGCTGAACGCTTTAGGAGCACAAATTGCTGCAAATTTAAAAAAGAAGCAGGGATTCAGGCTCGGGGAATCCACGGTTATCAGCAATTACGACCACCGCCCCAACCCCCACGACCCGGGCGAAATCCGGATTCTTGTAAACCGCGACGCGGGCCAGGTGCTGGCCCGGCTCCCGGAGCCGGATCAGGCGGTTCATGTTGATGTTTTTCATGAACCCGCCTGCATCCAAATTCGACCGCTTTCCCTCGAGCTGGCCCGCACCCTGCGGGCCTACCTGGCCTTCCGCGGAGGCCAAGCAAGCTCCCTGGCGGATGCCCAGATCCAGCTGTACGCGGAGAGAATTTACCTTGAAACCGGGGCGGGAGCAGGAAATCTCCTGGAATTGCTGGCCCTCCCGGAGGAGCCCCTCCCCCGCCGGGGAAAGGTTCGGAATCACGTGCACCTTTTGCTCAAAAGCCTCTCCCCGGAGGACATCACCCTCATCCCCTGCCTCGTAGATACCATTGAAGTAGAACTCACCCGCCAGGGGGTTGAAATCAGGAAGGTAGAAAACATTCTGCACGTGGAGAAAAAGGACCGGCAGCCGCCGCGTTACTTCCTCGGGCTCGAACCGGGGCAGCACAGGCTCTGGCACCTTGCAACCACCCTTTCCACAATTTTAAGCAGTCCGGAGGACGCGGTCGAATTCTTGCGCGCTTTTCAGCCGGGGCTCTTCCGCCGGAAGGAGTCCTTTGCCAGCCTCCGCAACAAGCATGGGAGTTTGCGGGAATTAATCATCGCTCTGGCAGAGGCCGGTCTGATCAAGAGGGGATGGTTTGCGGATACCTTAACCAGGGAGGGAAAAGAGCTGCTGGAGTTCATCCTCCAGCACCAAAAGGAACTGGAATCTCAATTAAGAAAAATCCTCAGATCTGTGCCTGTTCCGCGCGGCCGCTACCAGACAGTCCGAAACTTTCATTTTAAAAGCAGGCAGAAACAATATACCTACATCAGCAAAACAACCACCCACATGAAAGACACCTGGTTGGGCAGCATCGCCGTACCAGAAACCCTGATCCAGGCGGCAAAGAACAAACTGCTCCAACGGCGCCAGACCTTTACCGTTGCCAGGGAGGACATCAAGGTCCACGAACAGGAGGTGTCAAAACCGGTTGACATCTGCCTGGTCATTGACGGAAGTGCAAGCATGGCGGGGCCGAAAATGAAAGCGGTCTGGCACCTTGCGGAGCACCTTCTGCTCACGACGCGGGATAAGGTGGCGGTGGTTGTTTTTCAGCAGCGGCAGGCGCGGGTGGTTGTTCCCTTTACGAGAAACTACACACGCCTGAAGCTGGGCCTCCGCTCGATCCATCCCCAGGGAATGACACCGCTCGCCGACGGGCTGGTCGAGGCCCTCAGGCTGGTTAAAAACCGCCATGTGCGCAACCCTCTGCTTGTCCTGATTACCGACGGCATCCCCACATTTGGAAAATGGACCCTCAACCCCCAGCAGGATGCCCTGAAAGCGGCCCAAATGCTTCCGGAGGCGCGGGCCAAATTGATCTGTATTGGTGTGGCACCGAACCGGGAATTTTTAGAGGAACTTGCCCGCCAGGCGCGGGGCAATGTTTATATTGTGGAAAACCTGGAGGACCAGGCTACCCTGATCGAGATCGTCCTGAAAGAGAAAAAATCCCACGCTCAGCTGTAGAGGTCACGGGGGCTCCGGGAAACCCAGACCGCCCGGGCGAGGCGCCGGTCGAGGGCGATCTTCGTCCAGCCAACCTGAAGCACATAAACAGGAAAACGCTGGAGTAAAACAACCCTTGCGCCCGGCAAAATTCCCAACACCAGCAGCCTGCGAAGCTGCTGGGCATCCCGATAGTCAATCTCTACCACCCGCGCCTCCTCACCCACCGCAAGGTCGGCCAGGGAGGGAAGATCGGAGAGGCGATCTACCGGAACAGCCATTTCCAGAAACCCCCCTTTTTCTGGTTTTGCTGGCGCCAGCGGGGAAGGGCAACCTCAAAACCGCAGCGGGGGCACCTGACGCGGCCACACCATCCTGCAAAGGGGCACCCCTCGCAAACCCGCTCCCCGCCGGCCCGGGTAAACTTGAAACCGCAGCAACTGCAGACCAGCCTTTCTCCCATCACAGCCGAACCCCCAGACTAACCAGAAAGTAATGGAGGAGGAATCCTACCAGAAAGGCAAAGGGGAAAATAAACAGGGCGATGGCCAGGGCGGTTTTCCATCCCCGTTCCCTGGCCATGACTAAGAACTGGGCAATGCAAGGAACAAAAAGGGTAAGGGTTACAGCCGCTGTAACCAGCTGCACCCCGTCAAGCAAGCCAGCCTGGTAGATGTCGTAGAGGCCGGCCGCCCCGTAATCTCTCCGGAAAAAGCCGAATAAAAAGACCTGGGCCGCCTCGGGAGGAAGCCCCAGCCAGCGGACGGGAAGGCTTAAGGCGCGAATCAGGAGCGGAAAAAGGCCTGCAAGATTGCCCAGCCAGATCAGGACACTCACGAAAATGAACATTGGGAGCACCTCAAGAAAATACCACTGCAGGCGCGTCCAGGTTTTTCTCAGAACATTTCCCAGCTGCGGCCACCGCAAAGGAGGAAGCTCCATGTAAAAGCTGGGCTCCTCGCCCGGCAATATTTTTGCCGCCAGATAGCCCACAAGCAGGAAAGCGAGGAAAACCAAAACGGCCCACAGGAGCAAGGCGTGGGGTCGCCCGGCCAAAATCGCCAGGATTACTCCGAGTTGGGCGGAACAGGGAACCGCCAGGGCCAGCAAAAGTGTAGAGATGACCCGTTCCCGGACCGTCTCCAAAGTCCGCGTGACAATGGTGGCCATGGTGTCACAGCCAAAACCCAGGACCATGGGAATAACCGCGCGACCGGTGAGACCGAGCGGTTTGAAAATGCGGTCCACCAGCAGGGCGAGCCGGGGGAGATAACCGCTGTCCTCAATGAAGGCAAAGAAAAAGAAGAAGGTGGATACAATGGGCAGGATGAGGGCAATGGCGTAACGCAGCCCCAGGGTGATGACTCCGTAATCCTGGGCAAGCAAAGCGCGGAGTTCCGGCCAGGGGATAAAGGCAACAACGAGGCTGTCAACCCAGGGATTGATGTGCTGTTCAAAAACCGTTCCTTCGAGAAATCCGACCAGCGTACCCGCACCGAACTGGCCCACGAATTTATAAAGGCCGAAATAGAGCACAACCAGGAGAACGGGAACCCCCGTCCAGGCGTTAATTAAAAATTTGTTCAACCATTCCTGCCGATCCTGCTGCTTTCCGGCAGCGACATGAAAGGAGCGCCTTGCAAGCTCTTCTGCCCGGTTCTGAAGCGCCAGGGCCAGGTGGTAACTTAAAGGGCACGTATATTGAGCTTGCGTTTCGGCCACAATGCCCTTGATCTTTTCGGCTGCCTCCTCCTGTTTCTCCACCAACCAGGCAATCTCAGGATCTCCCTGCAAAAGCAGGAGGGCAACCGACCTCTTTGACAGGTGGTAACGCCCTTTAAGTAAAGGAATGATGCGCTGAAGCGCGCCCTCAACGGCTTCATCATAGAGGGCAAGGACCCGGGCAGCCACTAAACCACCCTCTCTCTTAAGCCATGTTTTGCAATGTATTCGGCGATTCTCCTGCGGAGCAGCTCGATCCCCTGCCCCCTGCCAGCTGCAGTAGCCACAACAGGGACACCCAGATCTTCTTCAAGTTGGGCGAAATCGATTTTGATTCCCAGCGCTTCAGCTTCATCGATCATGTTAATTACAAGCATTACCGGCAGTTCTGCCTCCAGCAGCTGGAGGGTCAGGGGAAGCATTCTTTCCAGGTTTTTGGCATCGATTACATGAATGATCACTTCGGGGTGTTCGGCAAATAAAAGGGCACGTGTTACCCGCTCCTCCCCGGTTACCGGAAGGAGGGAGTACATCCCCGGGGTGTCAATGACTTCGAAGGTCTCCCCTCCAAAAGTGCCGCGCCCCCGGAAGATCTCCACCGTTGTGCCCGGGTAATTCGAAATTGTCACGTAGGCTCCGGTGAGACGGTGGAAAAGCATGCTTTTCCCGACGTTGGGAGCGCCGACTAAAACAATTTTTTTAGTGCCGTGCTCTTCTCTTCCGTGTTTCCGCTTTCTCCAGCGCCACCGCCAACCTCCCCGCCTCTGGCACGAGCGCTCCCGGCAGCATTCCATTCCGGTCTTCACCCTCTTTTTCCCAAGCCAATTGAGAACGTTTATCAATCACAACCGAAAAAAAAGAATATATTTTTCGCACTTTCAACTTGCACCGGCTTTATTTTATGATAATACTTCTCATTTGTCAAACCTTTTCGGAACCGCTCCGGCGCCGCTTTTCAAGGTAAACCAGCAATACGGAAATATCTGCCGGGGTGACACCGGGGATGCGGGAGGCCTGTCCCAGCGTGCGCGGTCTCACCTGGGCCAACTTATCCCTTGCCTCGCGGGAAAGACCCCGCATCTGAGTGTAATCGAAATCATCCGGCAGCCGCCTGTTCTCCATTTTCTCCAGGCGCGCCACATGGGCCTCCTGCTTCTCCAGATAACCGGCAAACCTGACCTGAATCTCCAGTTGTTCGGCAATTTCTGGAGGAACTTCTTTTTCCTCTCCACTTAATAAAATTAAATCCCGGTAGCTCAGCTCTGGCCGCTTCAGGAGTTCTTTCAGCGTGACCCCACCCTTGAGAGGAGCGCTTCCTTTCCCGGCCAGGTACTCCTGCACCTCCGGCGCAGGTCTAATGCTGGTCTGCTCCAGCCAGGCCCTCTCCCGTTCCAGCAACCGCACCTTTTCGAGAAAAACGCGGTAGCGTTCATCGGAAACAAGTCCAACCCTGCGCCCGAGCTCCGTGAGGCGCAGGTCCGCGTTATCCTGCCTCAAGAGCAGCCTGTACTCGGCGCGGGAGGTTAAAATCCGGTAGGGCTCCCGAATTCCCTTGGTGACAAGGTCATCGATCAGGACGCCGATATAAGCCTCCGAACGCTTCAAAACCAGGGGCTCTTTTTCCTGAACGTAAAGGGCGGCGTTGATTCCCGCAACAATTCCCTGGGCAGCCGCCTCCTCATATCCCGAGGTTCCATTCAGCTGGCCAGCCGTAAAGAGACCCTTAATGCTTTTGGTCTGCAGGGTAGGCTCCAGCTGAGCGGGAATCAAGCAGTCGTACTCAATGGCATAACCGACCCGCATGATTTCAACATTTTCCAGGCCTGGCATCGTCCTCAGAACCGCAAGCTGGACATCCTCCGGGAGGCTTGTATTCATCCCCTGGACATACATCTCATCAGTGTCCCACCCTTCCGGCTCGAGAAAGACCTGGTGGCCCCTGCGCTCCGGAAACCGGACCACCTTATCCTCAAAGGAAGGGCAGTAACGCGGCCCAACCCCCTCAATAATCCCCGAAAAAAGCGGTGCCCGGTGCAGGTTTGCACGCACTATCGCGTGGGTCCGTTCGTTGCTGTGGGTCAACCAGCAGGGCAACTGGGGGCGCTTCTCCCTTTTCGAGAGATAAGAGAAGCAAAGGGGCTCATCATCCCCGGGTTGAATGACCATTTTAGAAAAATCAACACTCTTTCTGTCTACCCGCGGCGGGGTTCCTGTTTTGAAACGCACCAGTTCAAAACCGAGATCCCGCAGCGATGCCGCGAGTTCTCCCGGCGCCAGTTGTCCGTTGGGGCCGCCCGGGTACGTGACATCGCCGATGATAATTCTTCCCCTCAGATACGTACCCGTTGTCAACACAACCGCGCGGGCTGTATACCGGGCCCCTGTCTGTGTGACAACTCCCAGGACGCGGTCGCCTGACACCAGGATCCTCTCGGCAACCCCCTGCTTCAAATCCAGGTTCGGCTCCCTGAGCAGGGTTTTGAGCATTTCGCGCTGGTATGCCTTTTTGTCCACCTGGGCGCGCAAAGCCCGCACCGCAGGCCCCTTTGCGGTATTGAGCATGCGCATCTGGAGGTAGGTCTTGTCGGTATTCACCCCCATCTCCCCGCCCAGAGCATCAACCTCGCGCACCAGATGGGCCTTTCCGGGCCCCCCAACCGCAGGATTGCAGGGCATCAGGGCAACGTAGTCCAAATTCAAGGTAAGCAAAAGGACCTGACACCCCATCCTTGCGGCAGCCAGAGCCGCTTCGCAACCGGCGTGGCCTGCCCCTACGACAACCACATCATAATTTCCTGCCGCGTATTCTTCAGGCATGAAACCATCCACTCTCCTGCTGGCCTTATCTGTTTTGATTATAACACCACCAGAAACACCCAACAAACAATCTCCCGGGGGAAGGCAAAACTCCTTTTTTCAGGAAAGAAGCACCAGACATCTCCCGTCTTTTGAAGGGGTAAGCTGAAGTTTAGGGGTACCCAAAACCTCAAATTTATATTAAAATCTAACCAGGCAAAGGAGGCCTAGCATGATCCCTCTGCGCGACAGCACCCGCTCCCGGCGTTTTCCATACGTGAACGTGGCTCTCATAGCTTTAAATATCCTGGTTTTTTTTAAAGAAATTACTCTTGCCGAGCCGGAACTCAACCGCTTCTTTTACGCTTACGGAGTTATTCCCGCAAGAGTGGAGGCCCTTTTGTCTGCAGGGGCCCCTCTTTTACCGCTCGTCCTCCCCTTCATAACGGCCATGTTTCTCCACGGCAACTGGCTCCACATCATCGGAAATATGCTGTACCTGTGGGTTTTTGGAGATAATGTCGAAGATCGGCTGGGGCACCTCCCTTACCTTGTTTTCTACCTCCTGGTGGGGATGCTCGGCAGCATCGCCCACATTATTGCCAATCCCGGTTCTCAGGTCCCCATCATCGGCGCAAGCGGGGCAATTGCCGGGGTCCTGGGCGCGTATTTTCTCACCTTCCCCCACGCCCGGATCCTGACCCTTGTTCCCCTTTTCTTCTTTATCACAATCATCGAGGTGCCTGCTCTCTTCTTTCTCCTCTTCTGGTTCATTATTCAACTTCTGAACGGCTTCAGTGCAGCCGGCCTAAACGCAAACCCGGTCGCCTGGTGGGCCCATGTCGGCGGGTTTCTTGCCGGAGCGGTATTAATTAAATTTTTTCCCGACACCCGGCGCTGAACCGGGGCCCGGGGATGTTTACCGGGCAGCCCGGAGCGGGAACAACGAAAAGTTCGTTGGTTCGGATAAAGGTAAGATACCGGCCCCGAACGGCCCGGAGCTGGGTGGGGTACTTGTTTATCGCCAGGGCTTTTCTCCTGATCTCCTCCTGCCTCAGCGGAAATACCTCCCAAATCAAACCCTTTTTCTGGAGATCAGACGGGGGTGTCAGGGCAACAAAACGGGATAATCCAGAAAAGGGCGGCCACCTGTTTTTCTGGTAGTGGATCAGGTACTGATGCTCCCGCACCGGCCAGGGGTGAGAAAGAAGAACATATTTTACAAAAGTGCTTACCGCCCGGTGGTCGGGATGTTCATCCCCCGCAAAAGGGTAATAGACATCCGTTGGCTTAAAATCTTCAAACAAACCCCACAGATCGGCAGCCAGCTTCTCTCCATCCCCTCCAGCCTGAATCCAGAAACCGGAAAGAGCCCGGTCGGGGTACCCGAGAAAGCTAACCTGGCTTCTCTTGACACCAAGTATTTTGAGGGCTTCGAGGGATTCTTTCTGCCGCACTCTTCCCAAATACAAAAAATCAGCGGGATCCAATTTCGTTTTTTTGGTTAACAGCTGGGCGGCCCGGACAAAACTGCTCCCATTGGTAACAATTACAACTCTAACGGCGCTGTGATTTTTAACCGCTCTCTGGATCACTCCGCCGGCCGCAAAGGTTTCGTCATCAGGATGGGGAGCAATGACTAAAACCCTCCGGCCGGGATCGTGCAGGGTAAGAAAAGCCGGACGGGAAACACTCCCTTCCCCGGCATAGGCGACCGGAAAAGCGAAGCTGAGGGCAACTGTAAAAATAACGAAAAAGGCTCGAAGCAAAAAGCATGACTCCCGTTTAAGGATTTAAAACAGCCTCCTGCCCGTTCTGATTCGCAAGGTGCAAAAAAGCCGCCGGTCAGGCGGCAGAACCTTAAAATATTTTCTTTTCTGGTAGCCCTAACGGGACTCGAACCCGTGTCTCCACCTTGAGAGGGTGGTGTCCTCGACCGCTAGACGATAGGGCCACAGATTGGCTGCGGGACCAGGATTCGAACCTGGGCTAGATGATCCAGAGTCACCTGTGCTACCGCTACACCATCCCGCAACTCACTCTCACTTTTAAGTATAATAGACCAACTCTCCTCCGTCAAGCACCATCGGCAGAGGTCTTACGCCCCTCTCGTGAGCTACTTCTGGCTTTTTATGAACGCGACGGCCCGGGCAAGCCTCTGCAGGGTTTTTTCCCTTCCTAAAATTACCATGATGTCGAAGAGGCCGGGCCCCATCGTCCGCCCTGAAAGGGCAAGCCGCGTCGGGTGGATGATCTCCCCCGTCCCAACACCGAGTTCCGCGCTCAGACTCCGGTAGGCTTCCTCAACGCTCTGCAGATCAAAGGAATCGAGCTGCGCGAGCCGCCGTCCGGCAGTCTCCAGAAGCTCCGCCACACCGGGCTTCTGAAAATACTTCCTGACGCCCTTCTCCTCATATGAAAAATCGTCGGTAAAGAAGTACTCTGAGGCCTCGGCCACCTCCTCCAGGGTTTTGACCCGCGTCCGGACGGCCCCGACTACTTTGAAAATGTATTGATAGAGTTCCTCAGAAATGTCTTCAGGGACCAGTTTCTTCCGCCGCAAAAACGGAATCGCCAGTTCTACGACTCGCTCCAAATCCATTTCATTTAAATAATGCCCGTTCATCCAGGTGAGCTTTTTGATATCGTAAATCGCTGCCGTCTTCCCTACCCGCGCGAGGGAAAACTGGCTGACCAGTTCGGTTAGAGAGAGAAGTTCGACTTCTCCCTCCGGCGACCAACCCAGCAGGGCAAGATAGTTCAGCAGGGCCTCGGGAAGGTATCCCTGCTCCCGAAACTCTTCTACGGAAGTTGCGCCGTGCCGCTTGCTCAGTTTGGTCCGGTCGGGGGCCAAAATCATGGGAAGATGGGCAAAAGCAGGGGGGGTTTGTTCCAGTGCCTGAAAGACCAAAATCTGGCGCGGCGTATTGGAAAGATGCTCTTCTGCCCGGAGCACGTGGGTGATTTTCATCCCGATGTCGTCAACAACAGTTGCAAAATTGTACGTGGGAATCCCGTTGGACTTCATGATGATAAAATCATCAAGGACCTCGTGGGCAAAAGAAACGTCCCCCCAGATCAGGTCATGCACCACTGTCGACCCGGTATCGGGAATCCGGAGCCTGACTACAGGACGGCGCCCCTCTTTTTCCATTCTGATGCGGTCCTCGCGCGACAGCTCCCGGCAGCGGCCATCGTAACGGGGTGCTCTTCCTTCCTTTAAGGCCTGCTGCCGGCGCGCCGCAAGCTCCTCAGGGGTGCAGTAGCAGTAATAGGCCAACCCCCGCTCCAGTAAATGCTGCGCCGCCTCGTTGTATAAATTCAGCCGTTCAGATTGGAAATAGGGTCCGTAGGGGCCTCCTACCTCCGGCCCCTCGTCCCAGTCAAGCCCCAGCCACCTGAGGGCAGAAATAATCTCCCGCGCGGATTCCGAGGTGGAGCGAGAGAGGTCTGTATCATCAATTCGAATGATGAAACGGCCTCCATTGCCACGGGCGTAAAGCCAATTGAAAAGAGCAGTCCGGGCACCTCCGATGTGCAGGCTTCCTGTGGGACTTGGGGCAAAACGCACCCGGATCTCGTTCATGGTTATCCCTCCTGGATGTAGAAGATGGCCCGTTCTTTGAAAGTATACCACAATTCGAAGGAAAAAAAATAACCATTTTGCTCTTCCTCGCTTTTCCGCGCCGAACCCTGCCTTTTAAAGCACCGTCGCGTTGACGCGGGAAACTCCCGGGTCTAAAATGAAATTAAAGGAAAATGAAGGGGGGTGCAAAAATGGGAGAGGAAAAAATAAAAAGGGTTCCGGGTCTTTTCGATCTTCTGAGCCCTGCGGATCTCTTCTGGCCCTTTGGAAAACGCAAACCCCGCCCCAAAAAGGGAGAGGCTTCTTACTGCCTGAGGGATGCTCAGAAAGATTGGAACATGGCACTGGAAATGTACCAAAAAAGCCAGTACGATCAGGCCACCCTGCTCATCCGGCAGGCCCTCGAAAAGCTCCTAAAGGCAAACTATCCTGGTTTACTGGGGGAAACGATTCCAAGCGAAAACAACCTTCTGGTGCTCGCGAAAAAAGTTTTTCCCAACCTTCCCGCCGAGGTTCATGATGCACTTGCCTTTTTAAATCCCCACTACACCCTGGTGAGAAGCGTTTACGACCGCGATTTCGCAGACGAAGTGCTGGAAAAGGCGCGGCTAATCGTCAACTGGATTTTAGCCAGCAGCTCCGCCTGCAACTCCTTCGACCCCGATGCGGTTCCCCCGCGAGGCCTGTCCAAACGCAAAAATAACCTCTTCAAGAACAGTTTTAAAAAATAGCATATCGAACCGGAACGGGTGGGAAAATAGTAAAGAATCTTGCAAAAACCTTAAAGGAGACTTCTTTCGAAATGGAACCCAGGTGGAAGCCCAACATCTACGAAAACGACCGGGGAATCTTTGCCGTTTTTCCTGAATTATGCAAAGGCTGCGGGCTGTGCATCGAAAAATGCCCCACGAAGGTAATCGAGTGGTCTAAAGAACTGGCTTTTAACGGCTCTCCGACCGTCGAGCCCCGCATGACCGGCTGCATTGTCTGCGGCACCTGTCAAACCGTCTGCCCCGACGCGGCAATCGCGATCTTTCGGCACGACAGAAAGAACCCTCCTGCCGGTGAGCCCCGCACCACCGCTGCCCCCACCCGCTGATTTTTGTAAATGCCTTTTCCCTTCTTGCTCCTTAAAAGGCATCTTTCTCCTCCCCGCAGGCAGCGCGGCGGAGACCCCCGCTGCGCCACACCAAAAGGTGCATCAGTGAACACATCCTGGCACATCCTGGTAAAATACGACAGCAATTGCCTCCAGATATTCCTCCTCCAGAAGGAGAATGATCTATGTTTTCACCTATTTGCTCATTGCTATTTTTGCCGAATATGGATACACTAAAATCAGCAAACAGCTTAGTGAGGGTAAATTAAAAAATTAGCCGATGTTTTTAATGTTTCTGCTGATTACCTTCTTGGCAATGAGCCTTCCGGCAACCATACCCAACCTGACCCCTCTACCCCCTCTTGGTGGCATCGCGACACCCCGCCCTGATCTAAATCAGGACGGGAAACTAGATATCATGGACTTAGCCATTTTCATTAACGGCCTAAAGAGGCGGAGAGGCAAGCAGTGCAAAGAGGCCAAGTAGTAAGTACACTCCAGGAAGGGTGATTTTTGATGAGCTTGCCCAAGGAAGAGCTCCACCGCCTGGTTGACAGGCTTCCGGAACAAAACATAGCAAGGGCCAAAAGGTATCTGGAAAGGCTGGTAAAAAGCGGACAACCAGAAAGCGCAGCCAAACCGCGCCCTGGCAACAAACCATTTTACATTGACCCATTTTGTCCCGTATGCGGCACGCCTCTGGTGCTGGCTGATCTACTGGATAATCCAAATGCGGAGGAAAGCGAAACCTGGCATGACGAATTCATTTGCCCCGTATGTCGCGACTGCATTTACCTGGACTGGCCGGAAAGCGAGAGAGCAACCTTGAGTGAGGGGCAATATCAGGAAGGCGGCCTTAGCTGGGATGAACTCAAGCGAGAACTCGACCTATAAAGTCCAGCTATTAGCCCAGCCTCGCAGCTATCTTAAACGTGCCGACAGGTCCATCCAGAAACGCATTGCGACTGCAATTGAGACAATTTGCGCCAACCCTATACGCGGGCCAAACATTAAGCCATTGCGCGGCTTTAGCCAAAAGTACAGGTACCGCCTTGGTGACATACGGATTATTTATAACGTAAAAATCGAAGAACGATTAATAATTATTGAGGCCATAGGGCCCCGCGGAGATGTTTACAAAAAATAAATTTTATTTGTACCCGCGGTTTTCAGCCGGGTGAGGATCGAAACGACGAATAAGTAACCTGCTACTTTTAACCGCAGCAGGTTTCGGCTTTAATTTAGGGCATTATGACAATTTTCAACACTATTTTACATGGATAAGCAGGTGAGCCTGTGAACTATATCAAGCAATATGCTAAGCAAAATGTTCATTTAAGTACCTTAATTCAGTCCGGGGAATCTTTAAATTTTGGATGAGGTGGAGCCACACAACTTGAAGCAGATTATCGAAAGGTACATAGAAACAATTAACCTCTACCCTGACAATCGAGTAGAGGTTGTTATGAGGATAAACCTCCGTGCGTCTAAAGATGGTGTCGGAGGCGGGACTTGAACCCGCACGGTTGCCCACACGCCCCTCAAACGTGCGCGTCTGCCAATTCCGCCACTCCGACACGCTTAGTTCCAGTTGATATTATAAAATCAATCTGCCTCTTTGTCAATAAACCATAGTTGCGAGATCAGAAAAGGGCGCTGTTTTCAATCAGCAACCGGGACAGCCGCTGCAACTCGTCCGGGTGCAGCCGCCACCGCCGGAGGAACCGCTGCTCTCGCTTCCGCCGGATCCTCCCTTGAGGAACATCGCACCCTTAAAAACCTGCTGTAAATCACGGCCTTCACAGGACGGGCAGCATGCCTTTGCACGCCCGGCAATTGTGGTGAACAGAGAAAAGTGGTTGCCGCAACTCCGGCAAATAAACTCATAGGTCGGCACCTGCAGCCACTCCCTTCTTCTTCATTCTTTATTTTAATCCTTTCTCCGAAATGTGTAAAGGCGCGAATCGGTTTTCCAGAGGCGGCTGAAATCTATCCTGCCCAAAGGGTCCACGCTGAAACCCTGGAGTTCTCTCCTGTAAACAAAGACAGCAACCCGCTGGAAAAGGGGGACAACCGGGGCCTCGGCCAGAATAATTTCTTCCGCCTTGCGGTAAAGCCCGGCGCGCCGCTCGGGGTCTTGCTCTCCGCGGGCCTCGCGTAAAAGGGCATCAAGCGTCTCGTTTCGGTACCTGGTGTAATTATTCCTGCCTATTTCCGTGCTGGCAAAATTGTAATAAAGAATGTTCCCCGCCTCGGGGTAATCGGCCTCCCAACCCAACCGGAAAAAAGGATAAATTCCCTTGCGCAAATCGTTCTGGAACTTCTGCCAGGGAATTTTTCTTATCTGAAGATCGATTCCAACCTGGCCCAGCTGCTCCTGCAGGAAGCGCGCCAGAAATTCGTGGCCGGGGCTCTCATTGTAGGCAAAAACCAGCGGAGGAAGACGCGAACCGCAGGGAAAGCCCGCCCTGGCCAAAAGCCGCAGGGCTTCTACCTTCCCCGCAACCCCTTCTCTGCTTGCATCCCGTTCAGAGAATAAAAGCTCCGGGGGTAAAAATCCTTTTAATGCCCTTCCTCCCGCCCCCAGCAATTCCCTGGTAATCCCATTCTTGTCAAGGGCGCGGTCAATTGCCAGACGCAAATCCCGGTTTTTCCCAAAAGGATCCTGCTCTGAATTAAACCCCAAAAAATAAAGGGCCAGCACCGGCTTTTTTACAATCGCAAAACCGGGCTTGCTCTTTTGAACCTTTTCCGCTTCTAAAGCAAGAGCAAGCTGGGGGGGAACCCCTGCTAAAACATCCAGCCTCCCGGCCTCAAAGTAGCGTTTCACATCATGGGGTTTTTCCATCACGAGAAACTGCAGAGCAGCAGCCTTGGGTTTTTTTCCGAAATACCGCCGGTTCCTGCGGAGTTCAATTCTCCCCGGCCCCCAGCTTGCCAGATAAAAGGGGCCCGTCCCCACCACTTGGGAGCCGGGGCTGCCGTAAGCCGGCCCGGATTTCTGAACAGCCTTTTGGCTCACAACTGCCAGGGCAGGACTGCTCACAACGGCAGGAAAGGTCCAATCAGGCTCTTTCAAAAACACCCGGAGGGTATAGGTATCAAGCACTTCCAAACCCTTTACCCCGCGGGTGATGCCTCTCAACTTTTCCTCGGCCCCTATTACATTTTGAAGCAAATACCCATAGCCAGTGCAATTATCACTCTCCAGGAGTCTTTCCCAGCTGAACTTGACATCCCCGGCCGTAACCGGGAGCCCGTTGTGAAAACGCAAACCCTTCCGCAAAAAAAAGGTGTAGATTCGCCCTTTTTGGGCAACCTCCCACTTTTCGGCCAGGACGCCCTCATATCTCCGCTGCGCAGCGTTGTATTGCGCCAAACCCTCGTAAAGGGCGGCCCCGACCAACCTCTCCTCAGAACGGGACATCAGGGCGGGATCGAGAGAAGCCGGATTCCTGGCGATCTGCACAAAGACCTTCCCTTCCCTTCCCACTGCTTTGAAGAGCAGGCAAACCAGGGTAGCAGTGAGGCAAAAGACAACAACAAAGCTTGCCCAGAAGCGCATTCCCTTCCCCACGGAAAGCCCCCTCCATAAATACCAGTACCTGGTATATTTATATGAAAGGAGCTCTCCTCTCTATGCCTCTATTTTATCTGCACCAGGCGGGGGTTGGGAGTTTCACCGGGAATCCTTCCCCGTTTTGTCAAGGGTTTCCCGTTCACCTCTTTCAGGTCCAGGGTCATATCAATCGGCGGCGCACCTGAAATATAACTCCCCACCCCGAAGGCATCGGCCCCTGCTTCACTCAGGATCCGGATCCGGTCGGGATTAAGGCCCCCGGAAACAAAAATGCGAACGTGGTTGAAGCCTGCCTGGTCCAGGCGCGCCCGCACTTCTTTCACAAGTTCCGGCGTAACTCCGCCCCGCTCGCCAGGTGTATCCAGGCGGACTCCGGTCAAACTCCTGCCCAGCGCCTGGGCAACCCTCAATGACTCCTCGGCTTCATCTTTAAAAGTATCAACAAGAACAGTACGCGGGGCATCCGGAGGCATAAACCGGTGGTAGGCCAGCGCCGCCTCCACGGTATCCCCTACAATCAAAATCATGGCGTGCGGCATCGTCCCCTGCGGTTCCCGGCCGGCCAGCTTTGCGGCCAGAATGCAACTTGCGCCATCGCACCCCCCGATCAGGGCCGCCCTTTCCATGACAGGCGCCACCGCAGGGTGAAGGTGGCGCGCGCCGAAGCACAGCACCTGCTTTGCTCCGGCCGCCTCCTTCACCTCCCGTGCTGCCGTCGCCCAGCCCGAAGAGCTTGCAAGAAAACCGAGGATTGCCGTCTCGTATAATCCGAATTCCCGGTAGGGACCCCGAATTCGCATGACAACCTCCTTCTGCTCCATCGGACTCCCCTCCGGAAGCGCCCAGACGCTGACCTGTCTCCCTTCTAAAAGCCCCAGCACCTCTTCGCTGCCCGCAAAAACCCCTGCGCGGCGGCAAAAGATCTCGGCCATGACGGGAGTATCGAGCAGCCCCAGACGATTCAGTATTTCATAAGTGCGCACAAAATAGATATCGGCCGTTGCCCCGACCAGAATTTCCTCCGGGGTTGCAGAGTAGAATTTTCGTTTGGGGTCCTTTTTTATTTTTGCCACCTGGGCAAGGGAATCCACCAAAAAACCTTCCATTTTGCTCCTGAAACCCCTTTCTCTAGCCTGTTCCAAGTAAAATTCGCCAACATCGCTTAAGATCCTTTTAAGTTTTCCTCGCCGTACAAGTATTTATATATTTCGTAATCCCGCAGCACGGACCTGAGGTAAACCTGGGTTTCGGGAAAAGGGATCCGCCGGAGATCGGCCGCGGTCCCCTTCCACTGGCCCGTTTCCAGCCATGCCCTCACATTTCCTCTCCCTGCATTGTAGGCAGCAAGAGCAGCGTTGAGATTTCCCTGAAACTCTTGAAACAAATGGGCCAGGTACCAGCTTCCGATCAGCAAATTAACTTCGGGCTGGTAGAGGAGGTCGGGATGGAAATCCTCCAGGCCGATCTGGCGGGCCACCCAGAGCGCGGTTTTCGGCATCACCTGCATCAAACCCCGCGCCCCAACATCTGATTGGGCATGCGGATCAAATCTGCTCTCCACCCGGATCAAAGCGGCAAGAAGGTGCGGATCAAGTTGATGACGGGATGCTGCTGCCGTAATTTCCCGGCGGTAGGGCCAGGGGTAGAAGAGTTTCCAGAACCATTTTGCCTGAAGAAAATAAAGAACGCTGATGATAACCAGCACAATCAGAAAATACCAGCGGAGGTGCCGGAGGTTGACTATGACCAATTGCATCAACTCCACATCTCTGATTCGGCTCTAATTTTAATCTTATTGGGACTTCGCAATTTCATTCCAAAATTTTCTTACCTGGAGCGCCGTCTCCTCCGGCGTACCCCTGTTATCGATCACCCGGTCGGCCCGCTTCACCTTTTCCTCAAGAGGAAGCTGGGCTTCAATCCTCCGGCGCGCCTCTTCCCTGGTTAATCCATCCCTTTCCATGAGGCGCTGGAGCTGGGTCGGATAATCCACATAGACAACCCAAACTTCATCCACAATGCTCTCCAGCCCTGCCTCGTAAAGGAGGGGAGCATCCAGAACAACGGCTTTTTCAGGAAAGAGAAGGCGGTAGCTTTTTAAAAGTTTCTGGATTTCTGCAATAATCAGAGGATGAGTGATCTGGTTCAGCCTCTCCAGTTTTCGGGGATCAGAAAAAACAAGCCGGCCCAGGGCCTGCCTGTTTAAGGAACCGTCGGGATTCAAAACCTGATTTCCGAATTCCCGGAGAATCGAATGATAGGCCGGCTTCCCGGGCTCCACCACCTCCCGCGCAATCTGGTCGGCATCTATAACCAGTGCTCCCAGTTCCCGAAGCAGCCGGCTGACGAGGCTTTTGCCGCTCGCAATGCCTCCTGTGAGTCCGATTACCCGCAAAGGTGAACCTCCCTTAACTTCAACCTGCCTGCAAAAACCTGACCAGCCCCAGGAGACACAAAACAATGCTTGCCAGGAGAGAACCCTGCGCCCGCAGCCACGCGAGAGAGGGTGAGCATCCAACCCAGATGCCCAGGAGAAGAAACAGCTGCTGAAAAAAGCCAACCAGGCAGACTGCGAGCCAACCGTTAAGACCGGCAAGGGCTGCCCCAAAACCAGCGCCCAGCGCATCCAGGGAAAGGGCAAAGCCCAGAAAAAGGGATTCCGCCGTACTCAGGGTTCCTGAGGCATCAAGGTCCGCGCAGGCCGGCTCTTCAAGAATCTGAACGAGCACCGTAAGAGAGGCAAACCGGAGCCGGGCCACGGTTTTGGGATGCTCGTCCTGCCGTCCAGCCTCTCTCTTCTCCCTTTTTCCCCGCAGGTACCACCACAAGCCGATTCCGAAGAGGAGCGCCCCTCCCAATCTTTCCCCCCAGATTACCGGCAGAAAACGCGCCACCAGATCCCCGCAAAGCATGGAGAGGCCCACCGTAAGCATTGAGGCAAGGCCGAAAACCAGGTGAGAGCCGAAGGAAATCCTGATCTGGCGCAAACCGTAGGCTACACCGGCGCTGAAAGCATCCAGACTCAAGGCAAAGGCAAAAAAGAGGAGGGCTCCCAGATTCATACCTTACCTTCACCCCCACTTTAACAGGTTATTATGCAGGGGTGAAGGAAGTGTTTGTCCCGGCCCTTATCCTATTTCTGGCAGTTAGGACAAAAATAAGAACTCCGCCCGCCGTTTTTCACCCGAACGATCGGGCTCCTGCACGCAGGGCAGGGCTCGTTTTCTCTGCCGTGGACGGCGAGCAGGGCCTGGTAGCCGCCCGGCTGTCCTTCCCCATCAACATAATCCCGGAGGGTTGTCCCCCGGTGTTCGATGGCCCGCGTTAAAACTTCCCGCATTACCTGGTAAAGCTTCCCCCGTTCCCAGGAGCTCAAAGTATCCACTGCCCTTTCCGGATGGATCCGCGCCTGCCAGAGAATCTCGTCCGCATAAATATTGCCGATTCCCGCGACAAAGGTTTGATCCAGCAAAAGCTTTTTAATCTGGCCCTTTCTTCCCATCATGCGCCTTTTAAAAAGGCCCCTTGTCAGGGCAGGGTCCAGGGCGTCGGGGCCCAGGCTGAGCAGCGGGCGAAACCTGTTCAGCCGGTCTCCGGGTATGAGGTGCATCGTCCCAAACTGGCGTAAATCCTGAAAACGGAGTTCGGCGCCATTATCCAGATAAAAGAGCACGTGGGTGTGCCTGTCCCGGGGCGCCTGGGGCAAAGCATAAACAAGCTGCCCTGTCAGCCGGAGGTGGACCACAAGCACCAGGCCCCCTTCCAGCTGAAAAAGCAGATATTTTCCGCGCCTTTTGATGCCTGCAATCACCCTTCCCGCAACTTCCCTTTTGAACCGTTCGGGGTCCGGCTCTTTAACGACCTTTTCCAGAAATATTTCCACCCGGTCGATGCGCCTTCCCGCGACCTTTGGCCTGAGAGACAAAATAATCGTTTCAACTTCTGGCAGTTCGGGCATCGTACTCCTCCACTTTTACTAAATCGTACCAGTTGGGGCCGATTTTGATCTCCACCTCCAGCGGAACCAGGAGTTCCATCGCCTTCTCCATCCCCTCGCGCACTAAAGAAACGAGGACCGGGATCTCTTCGGGGGGCAGTTCGAAGACAAGCTCGTCATGCACCTGAAGGAGCATCCGGGCCTGCAGGCCCTTCTCCTGAATGGCGCGATCGATGCGGAGCATGGCCAGCTTGATGATATCGGCAGCGCTCCCCTGAATCGGGGTATTGATCGCCGTTCTCTCCCCAAAGGCACGCACCGCCCGGTTGCTGCTCAAAAGATCCGGGAGAAAACGGCGCCTCTTCAACAGGGTGCTGACATAGCCCCTTTCCCTTGCCCGGGCGATGGTCTCCTGGATAAACCGCTTCACGCCGGGGTGCTGGCGAAAATAGTTCTCAATATAGGCGTGGGCCTCCTCCCTGCTCACCCCGATGTCCCGGGCCAGACCGAAATCCGTAATCCCGTAGACAATTCCAAAATTAACCCCCTTTGCCCTCCGGCGCAGGTCCGGGGTAACCAGTTCGGGGGAGACTCCGAAAACCTCGGCAGCCGTCCTGGTATGAATGTCCTCCCCGCGCCGGAAAGCATCAAGCAAATTTTCATCCCGGGACATGTGGGCGAGAATCCTCAATTCAATCTGGGAATAATCGGCAGCCAGGATCAACCAGCCGGGGACCGAAGGAACAAAGGCGCGCCTGATCTTGCGGCCCAGCTCCATTTTAATGGGGATGTTCTGGAGATTCGGCTCCGTACTGCTCAACCTCCCCGTCGCGGTGATTGTCTGGTTGAAGGTCGTATGAACCTTCCCCGTTTCCAGGCTGATTAAACTCCGCAGCCCGTCAATGTAAGTGGACTTGAGCTTCATCAACTGGCGGTACTCCAGGAGCTTCGCAGCTATTTCGTGGTAGAGCGCCAGCTCCTCCAGAACAGCAGCATCGGTGCTGTATCCCGTCTTCGTTTTCTTCATTACCGGGAGTTTCAGCTTTTCAAAAAGGATCTGTCCCAGCTGCCGGGGTGAGTTGATGTTGAAGCTCTCACCTGCCAGATCGTAGATTTCTTCAGTTAAAGCATCCAGCTGGCGGCCAAACTCCCGCGACATCTCCTCGAGTTGATTTACGTCCAGCTTGACCCCTGCCAGTTCCATGCGGGCCAAAACGCCGGACAAAGGCAGCTCGAGGTCGCGAAAGAGGGGAAGAAGTTCGGCTGCGTGCAGCTCCGCCTCCAGCGCCGGCCACAAGTTGTAAACGGCCAAAGCCCTCCGGCCCGGGGTTGCCGGATCGGAATCGGAAAAAGCCAAAACCTGATTGAGGTATTTCAGGGAAATCTCCTCAAGGGTCGGGTTGGAGGAGGCGGGATTCAGTAAATAAGCGGCAAGCATTGTATCTCCGGCAATCCCCCGGATGGCGATTGAATGGCGCGCCCAGATCACCGTCTCGGCCTTGGCGTCGTGGCACAACTTGGTGCAGGCGGGGTCCGCGAGGAGACCGCCCAGGCAGGAAAGCATCTCCTTCCGTAAGGCGGGATCCCGGGGGAGTTCCACCGTCGCGCCCGCCTCCTCCCCCCAGGCCAATCCCAGGCGCGTCAAAGGCGCCCTCAGCGGCGGGAGGGAGCCCCGATCCGTACTGACGGCAACCCGCCCCGCCCTTTTGATCTCCTCAACCAGCGGAAGCAGGTCCTGCGGCCCTTCAATGATCCGGCTCGACGCCGCCCCGGGGCAGGCAGCCGTGTCAAGGGCCGGCAGTTCCGGCTGCAGGTTTTTCAACAGCGTTTTGAACTCCAGTTCCTGAAAAGCAGCAATCAGTTCTTCGTAATCCGGCCGGCAAACGGCGAGATCAGAAAAGCTGACCTTGATGGGAACATTCGGGTCGATCGTGGCAAGCTTTTTGCTTAAGATCGCCTGGTCCCCGTAATCTTTCAAGAGCGCCCCGATCTTTTTGGGAAGCTCCTCAAGGTGGTTGAGGCAGTTCTCAATGCTCCCGAATTTCTGAAGGAGCTTCACCGCCGTCTTTTCCCCAATTCCGGGAACGCCGGGAATATTGTCACTGGGGTCCCCCACCAGCCCTTTCAAGTCGGGGATTTGCTCCGGTTCCACCCCGTAGCGCGCCCTGACCCCTTCCTTCGTAAAGCGCTCCAGCTCGCTGATCCCTTTCCGGGTAATCAGGGTTGTCGTCTTTTCGGTAACCAGCTGGAGCATGTCCCGGTCCCCCGTGACAATCAGGGTTTCAATCCCCTCGGCTTCAGCGGCCCTGACAACCGCACCGATCAGGTCATCGGCTTCATACCCTTCTATCTCGAGAATCGGGATCCGGAAGGCGCGCAGGATTTTCTTGATCAGGGGAAACTGAGGACGGAGCTCCTCAGGGGTTCCCTTCCGGTGCGCCTTGTACGCCTCGAAATCCTGATGTCTGAAGGTAACCCTTCCTTTATCAAAAGCGACCGCCAGATAGTCCGGCTCTTCCAGGCGGACGACTTTTTGCAGCATGTTGGTGAAGCCGTAAACGGCGTTGGTGTAGAGGCCGGTCGTCGTGGTGAGGAGAGGAAGGGCGTAAAAGGCGCGGTGGGCGAGGCTGTTCCCATCAAGAATTACCAGTTTTTTCATCTCGAGATGCTCCCTTTCCGGTATTCAAGTTTGCGCTCACAATTCCAACCTGATCGGCGATCTCCAGGGAAGTCCCCAGTTTCTTTGTTAAAGCAGCAGTCCGCTGCAAAATCCGGCCGGCGGCATCCCCTGCAGCGGGACGCGGCTGTTCGTTTTGAATCAGAACCGGGTAGACCAAAGCCTCCCGGAGCCAGGGGCCCCGGTAGCGCACCCTTAAAAGAAGCCCTTCCTGGCACTTGGGGCGGCGCTGCCGGTCGTAAACGAAGTTGCCCAGACTGTAAGCAATCAAGGAACCCCGGTACAACTCCACCCCCTGCAGGCAGTGGGGATGGTGGCCGATAATCAAATCGGCGCCGGCATCCACGAGGCGGTGGGCAATCTCCCGCTGGGCCGGGGTCGGGTAGTCGGAGTATTCCGTTCCCCAGTGAAGGGAGACAACAACAAGATCCGCCCGCCCCTCGAGGGACCGGATGGTGTTCTCCAGCCGGCGAGCTTCAAGTGCAGCAACTCCGGGTCTTTCCTGCGTTGCCTCCAGGGTGCGGGGGTTCTCCCAGCTCCAGAAGATGTCTGCCATCTCTGTGGCGGCCAGAAACGCCACTTTATACCCGTTAGCTTCCTTGAAAACCGGCTGCGCGGCTTCAATGCTGTTCTTCCCTCCGCCCACAGGGTCGATTCCTGCTCTTCTCAAAACCGCGAGGGTCTCAAGAAAAGCCGGATCATCGTAATCAAGGGTGTGGTTGTTCGCGACGCTCAAAACATCGTAACCGGCCGCTTTCAGGGCAACTGCAGCGCCAGGGTCGCCGCGAAACCAGATCCCTTTTCCGGGCAGGGGTGTACCCTGCCGGGAAAGGGGGGACTCGAGGTTGCCAAAGGTGAGATCGCCACCCTGGAGCAGGTGTGCAACCCGGGCAAAGGGATAGAACATCCCCTTCTCCTCCATTGCTCCGGCAACGCGGCGGCCGAGCATGACATCGCCGCTTGCCACCAGGGTCAGGGCTGGAGATGCGGAAAGTTCATTCTTAAAGTGAACGGCCAGCGGCAACCAGAACCCCCGGCCCAGGCTCCAGGCAAGGAGAACCGCAAGGGCATATAGAACAAGCAAAAATCCTGCAGCAAAAAGAACGGGCTTCGCCCGGGCAGGGCCGGGAAGGGGATGCTGCTCCATTCTATCCCTCGCGAAAAAAGGATCACAAGCTAATTATATCAGACTTTCGCTGGGTGCAAACGTTAACATAGACTTACACATCCGCTAAAGCCTTGAACACAGCCTGGTTCGGCTCGCTGTAAAAATCTATCTGCAGCTTGTCAATCACTTCTACTGGCAGTTCAGCAAAGTCCCGCCGGTTTTCCGTAGGGATAATCACCCGCTGGGCACCGGCATCCATAGCGATGCGAAGCTTGTCAGCGAGTCCTTCCACGCGGCTGAGCACCCCGTGGATGCTCATCTGTCCTAACACTACAAGTTGGGCAGCAATAGGGCGTCCGAGGATGGCTGAGATGAGGGCTACGTAAAAGGCAACACCGAGGTCGCGGGCATCTTTGCCTTGCATCAGGCTCATAACCTGGATATTAATGTCATAACTCGACAGGTCACGGTCAATACCAATTTTGGTAATATTCGCCCGCAGATAATCATAAGCCATCCGGGCCGACTCTTTGATGGACCGAGAAGTATTCCCCATAACAAGAAACCGGTTGGGGCCTGGTGTAGCCGAAACCTGGATCCGGTAGAGAGAATACCGGCCCTCATCAGGATCAAAGCCAACAGTAAATACGTCTCCCGGTGCCAGGGGGCCTTCGGGAATCATCTGGCCGGAACTCAATTCCTTACAGGCAACAAAGGTCTCCTGACCTGTCTCTTTATCAATGTAAGAAAGGTTTACCTTTGCGTACTCGATGCCGCCCATTCGCTTGAGTTGCTCCTTCACACGCCGGCGGTGCTCGATGGCGAAAGCCAGGTATTCCTCCAATTCTTGCTTTTCGCACCGGCCATCCGGATGGAGTAGTTTGATCAAGCCCGACACTGTCCGCACTATGGCCTTCCGGTCGCGTTCCTCTACATGGCTGCCCAGACGGAACCAGCGGTCATAAAGATCGGTGTAGTTTCGCCGACGTAATTCGTTATGGAAGATTTCGGCGATGTAATCAGCAACAAAGCCTAAATGAGTAGTAAAATAATCGGGCTGCATCTTAGGCATTTCCCAACCCGGGAGATAAGCATGCCACCGGTCATGAAAGGCCATATCATTCCGGATGGCTTCCGGTAGTGCCACGAAGAGATGAGAGACTCTGGCCGTTGTTTCCACATCGCCGTCGAGATTACCGTTAAAGATAATGCCGGCGTCTGCAGAAAGAGTGCCTTTATCGTCACCCCGCGAAAATGAGCCCTGCTCCATATAACCCTTGTACATTTGCTTATCACTATCTGAGCGGAAGTTCGAGCCCGCCACCTCATCAAAAGCGACAGCATCATACTTAATCACCAGCCCGGGCTTATCCTTGCGACCTTTCCACCCGAAAAGATCGGGAACAGTTCCCTGTCCGCCGCTCAATAAGATAACATACGGGGAAATCTCGCGATAAACATACGACTTTCCGGTCCCCCGGGGCCCCAACTCGATCAGGTTATAGTTCTTTTCGACCATCGGCACGAGACGAAGAAGAAAAAGCAGCTTTCGTCGGTGAGTAAAGTCTGGATGAGTCGGCTCATATCCCATTGTTCGCAGCAGGACATCAATCCATTCGTCGCGCGAAAACTGAGTGCGTCCTTCCACGAACTCCTCAAAGTTAGCACTGGCAACCTGAATCGGCGCTAAGCGTTGCAAAACAAATGGACGAGTCACTCCCCGGTGAACAATCGAATCGTCGTAAACCAGCTCCACGTTACACCAAATACCGCCGGTTAAGAGCCGCTCGTGCCGGTGGACTACATCAGCGTCAATGTGGATCCAGTCTAAACCGCATGTGGCAAGACGCGCCCAGTATTTCCCTGCTTGATCTTTTTCGTCAAAAGTGACTGTTACGAGATCTATGAGCTTTAAAGATCCCTGCCGTTGCAGCCGTGACTTAACCAGTTCCACCTGGTCACCCCGCACAATGCGTTCGGAGATAGCGCTCTTCACATGTTGCAACCCGGCTTTAATTTCTTTTTCATCGGTTGAAGAGCAGTATTTTCCTAAGAGATATTCCAATACATAAACGGGGACGTTAAAGCCTACCTTAAGTTTTCTTACCAGGTCCTTGCGTACAACACGTCCGGCAAAAGCACCGGCCAGTTTCAGGTCAATCTGATCCGGAATCATCTTAACCTCTCCCCTATAGCCACTCATCCATTTCTACTTTCAATACCACCTCATGTTGATCGAGGATTTCTTCATCATCGGCGTCTATTACCTGGACATACACTTTTGAACCAAAAGCCGCCGTCGCCCCCCCTACCGGTCTTAATTCTACAACCTGTGCCTCTCCACCAGGTTCTAAAGTACAGACAGTTTCGGCCTTGAAAAGAACCTTGCCACTGCCAGGGTCCACAATTTTGACCATTACTCGGCGAGCAAGCAGATTTGAATCCGGTTCACCGAACAGATTGCGGTGGTACTCCACACCGCCGGGCGATACAGTAAAACGCGGTGCAAGCGAGGTGACTTCGGCAACGGATTTAAGAACAGCCGCTACTTTCTTGCCCTTCTTCGGCCATCGTACAATAACAACAGGGATAATGAGTTCCTGCAGGGTGGCGCCCCCGTGGAAGAAACCCAGCCCTCCATAAGTCTTGAAGGCATTTATACTCCGGGGAACCAGGCATTCAAGATCGCTCCCTGGCACCGGCAGCCGGACGGCAGACGAATGTCTAAGACCATATCCTACGACTGCCCGGCGGGAAGTCCAGAGAGCCTCCCCCGTAGGTTTACTCTCTATTTCGTCCTTCTCCGGCTCCCAGTGAAAGAAGCCATGGTCTGTCACGATAATCACCGTATTAAAACCGATAGAACGCAACCGTCGGATGGCTCTTGCGTATCGTTCAACGTACTCCTCTACCCCAAAGGTCTGTAAGCGCCCTTCATGGCCTTCCGTATCAAAACTGTCCCCGAAGACAAAGACGAGGCGGCCGACCTCCTTCGGTCCAGGCGGTTCAGGGTTAAAAACCTGCGACATAGTAAGAAAAGCTTTTTCTTTAAGTTTAAAGTTAGCACGCAACCAGTCATGGCGTTTTTCAGCAATCGTGAGGTCCCCTTCAAAACCATTAACGGTAACCTTCCAGGGAATCGGTGCCTTTCCAGGCTCGATGCTGATGTGAATAAGCTTGGGGTTTACCGGAAGGGCAAAAGGCATTCCGAGTGCGGTAATTGAAGGTACCGGTGCGCGTGCCGGTAGAACCTCCGCCCGTAGTGCCGGCTCGCCGCGATTGAGCGCCGCAGCCAAAGCACAACCCAGATCATACCGCAAGGCATCGAGTACCACAACCGCCGTCGGATCCTTCTGTTGAAGGAGAGGAAGGAGAAGCTCGCCGGCATAAGGTAAGCCAAATCCGGCGTCGCCGTGCCGGGCAAGAAGCTCCGAAAAGGCGGTCCCTACACGATCCAGGTGACGGAGGTATGCCCGGCGCAACCGGTCCCGGACGGATACGAGCCCGCCGTCGAAGTCCGACGCTTCCCTGAATAAAACCTCTCCCGCTTGATCAACCTGCCAGCCAACGGTCTTGTACCAGTTCACGGCGTCCCCTGGTGTTTGCCATTCCTTCTCGATATTCGACTGTTCTAAAAGCAGGCTGGCCGTCTTTGCCAAAACCGCAAGCTCGGCCCATCCCACTTTGCGCTTAGCCCGGCTGCTCCAGAATGATTCCGCATGGGCAAGATAGTAAGGGAGTTTCTCCTCCAAATACTGCGCCAGTTCCTGAAAATCTTCTTTCGAAGCAAGAAGATTTATTTCTCTTCGGAAAAGCGTTTCTTCCACAGCGTGAGACGACAGTGGTCCGGGAGAAAGGCTCAACCGCTCGGCCCAGTAGGCAAGCGATGTTGTCCCATCGGCCTTAATCGATATCTCCTCGAAGGAATCCATATACTCGACATGGTTCCGCCAGCGTTCCAGGAGTTTTAGCGCCCGCTCCCGGGCAGGCCCGGCTTCAATTATCCGGTCATCTTCCCCCGGTGGGCTTGCCGGTACCCGATGCGCCGCTTCCGTACAAAGAAGCCGCGCCACAGCCCGAATCCTCCAACTATCGGCATCTTCTGTTGGAGCAGGCAAGCCGAAGTCCTCCTGCACGCGGCGCACAAATACGGGGTAACGATAACCGTCAAGGAAATCGTCAAAGGGAGCCCCATAATGGGCTAACACCTTTAGTACGAGGTCGTCGTCCACCAGAGTTTCTTTAACCCCGCTGCTGGATAGGTTCTCCTTCCAGTGTAGAAGAGGCATGTCCACCCACTCTCTTACGTGAGCGGGTAAAAAGGAACGTATGCCTGTCTCCTGATCTCGGGGTATCTCTACCCCGAATTCCGCTAAAGCGCTAAGCAGGCTTATCTCGCGTATTTCGGTGGCCTCAAGAGCAAAAACTTCGAAGTAAGTAACCTCTCCCCGGCTCTTGGGCAGCCATACCACCCGCGGCACTCTTGGCTCGGTGTAGAACCGGCCGCGGATGATAAGTTCGTGCTCTTCGTCCGCCCAGAGCTCAAAGGTACCCTCGGCAGCCGCTACAAGCAATTCCCGCCACTCCCTCTGGGGGTCGCACCAGATAACAAAGGGCGGCGGAGTAACCTTTTTATTCAACACCCGCATAATCTCGCTGCGGAGCCACTCACGGAACGTTAGAGCTGCTGTCACTGGGAACACCCCTGATTAATTCTAGAACCCATATTTTTCAAACCGCTTCCGAAAGGCATCTTCGCTGCCTTCCATAATTTCCTTTACAGCGTCACTTACTGACACCTGATCCAACGCTCCAAGTGCCCTAATTATTCCACGATTATTACGTGCTTCGAGGGCAATAATTAATTCGGCATCAGCATTAACAGGTATGTTGGCGTTATGAGTTGCCACGATGATCTGACGCTGGCTTCTACTAACTGTAGCTCCACCTGAATTCTTACCGGAGAGTTCCCTTAGCATGGGAACAAGTTCCCGGTAAACAAATTCGTTATCTAAATCGTCCTCAGGTTGGTCGATAATCGCCGGCACATTATCCGCCGCCAAAAGAAGCGCCAGAATAGCTGTACACCGTTGTCCAACCGACAGACCTTCCTCTAATTCACCAACCTCAGAACCATCCTGGCGATATAGCTTTATTCGGACCCTGTCGGGTATCCGCTCCATCCTGAGGTTGGTAAGAGTCTCATGATTCATCCATTCTAGAAGCGCCTGTACTTTGCGATCCCGGCTACTCCAAGGGCATCCCGGAACTTCCTTCCCTTCCCGAAGCGCCTCAACCCAGGAACGCAGTATTTCTGTAGGTAGTTTAGGAGAATCGGCAGTTCGACTCGCCCTGAATACTTCCCAGACGAACCCGTCCCACTCTTCATCGCTAATTCTACGGCGATCTTTCAGAAAAGGCTTCATCTTTTCAAGAAACGCTCTATCATCGCCGAAAGGCTCGATTACAATTGTGACAAACGGCTGGTTGTTGCGGGTTTTTGGTACTTTTCCCATTAGCTGTTTGGCAACATTAATACGTATTTCCGTTTCTTTCTTCCATATCTCCTGAAGCTCAGCAATCTTCTTCTCCAATCGGTCACGCGCACTTTTTACTTCTTCGAGCCGTTTCTGAAGACTTTTTAGTTCGTCTTCCTTCTCCCGGAGTTCCTTCTGGTAATTCAGATACTGGTCCGGGTCTGCCCCAAACTCAGTCAGTTGTTGCCGCAACTCATTGTACCCCATCTGGGCAGCTTCGTATTTTTTTCTCCACTCCTGTACCGACTGGCCGTACAAAATGGCATTAATGTTACTTTCGAAATCTTTAAGTACACTACCAACGGAACTGTGTAATTTTTCGATATGCAAACTAACATCTCTAACTATGTTACCAACCAAGTCCTTGTTAGGAGTTTCTGGCAAATCACTGCTGATAGCCTGGGCAACTGTTGCTATCTGTTCTGAAGCCTGCCGAAGTACATTTGTAACATCCGATGTATGTGTCTTGATTTCTTCGAACAATTTTTCCTCAACAAGGAAACCCTTCCATTGAGCAAGAGGCTCCTCCAGTTTCTTAAGACTTTCTAGGCGAACCTGTAATTCGAGAAGTTCAGTTTTGAGTATCCTCTCTTGCTCCTCTATGGCAAGTTGAGACACAATTTGCTGACTAAGCTGCCTAATTTCAGTAACAATCTCCTCGGCCTCTCGCTTAAGTTTGCTCAACTCAGATCGGGCAAGTTCATGTTCATCAATCAGTTGGGTGCGAGCGAAGCGATCCTCAGAAATTGAATAGATTTCCCGCTGACTGAAAATACGTACTGGAAAGAATCTGGCTATATCGGGAACAGGTGAACCCTCGGCGACCTCGGGAAGATTGCCTCCTTTTGATTCAAGTATCCACTCCTGACCGTCTTTTTCCAAAGAGATACGGATAAGGGTGTCATCTGTAATGGTTTCCCGAAGTTTCTCAAAGTTCTTTTTTGCTTCTTCACCAGTTGGCTCACCTTTATTCAGAGCGATCCTTAGATATTCGATCAAAGTAGATTTGCCGCTGCCACGGCCACCAATCAAGGTATTAAGGTTATGACTGAACTCGACCTCCTGATCCCCCAAAAACTTTGCCCCGCGAACGATGATCCGGCGGACCTTCGGATGAGTATACTGGTCTTCAGGACGTGTAGGCCCGAACTGAATACGCGACCCGTGGTCTAAGAAAGCCTGCCGGAGAGCTTCTATTGAGGGGTTACTCATTTTAATCCACGTATATCGGTACCCAATATAGTTTTCGGCACAATCACTTACTTGTAATCCTTTAGCATCAGATGACATAATGCATGCTATTGGGCGCGTCCTTCTCCATGCCGGATCACAATCTGTCCCCGCACGAAGTAACCGCTGCCAGCCGCTGGACATTTCCGAAGGAGGTCTCGGAACCTCTATGCACAGAAGCTCTGGATTTATGAACTCCTCCCGTTGCAGCCAATCAGCAATTCTATCATTATCGAAAATACCTGCATCGCTTTGGGAATGAGGGCAAATCACAATACCCTGCAGTTGACCATTATCAGCTTTGCGCTGTATGATCTCCAAAATTTCGGGTAATCGCTTAGTCGATGCATGAGGCCTATGGCCGTCAAATCGCGGATAAGGAACACCGCATTGGGTAAGCAAATGATCGATGGTGTCAAGATCGCAGTCCGGCGACATAAGTACAAGTATGTGGCACCCTCTGCCCACGTCAGCCATGAATTCGAAGCCTGGAAAAACAGTTATTTTGTAGCCGAACTCAGGCTTAAGCTTTTCAATCGCTTTATATAGCAAAGGGATAAAATTCTTCGACGCAAAATTGTGATCCGTGATTCCTATCACTTCTAATCCGGCTTCGTAACAGCATTTAATATAGACCTCAGCAGCCTCCTGCTCATCCTTAAATGATTCCAAAGGCGGACTTGACCAATGTGATAGATCTACAGGCGTATGCATATGCAGGTCACACTTATAAAAGCGTGCACCGCGATAATCACTTGAGTAGGAACCCATAATACTACCTCCCTTTTTTTTATACCGGCCACCAGCCGGGGCGGGGAAGTTTGCCTTCGCGGCACCAGCGGCGTTCGTCGGCCCGCCAGACAGCGCGGTCGGCGATGGCCTTGTCCTGGTCTTTGGCGGGCAGGACCTCCGATGCCAGCAACCCGGCTTTCTGCAGCGGTGCGATATTCACCCGTACACCGTCGTTAATATCCGGGGCGTAGCGCCGCTCCTGCGCCAAGAATTCAGCCGGTGCCGCCGGGGTGGTAGCGTGTTCGGTCAGGCGGCAGAACTCATCGTAAATCGGCAGGGAGAGCCCCCACTCTCGCCAGGTGTCCAGGTCAGGCGGTAGCCAACCGGTCATCTTACGCGCCAGTCGGGCGGCTAGACGGTCCTGGTCATCAAAGCGGGGCGGCTTCAATCCCGCTTCCTTAGCCTCTTTACGCCGCTGGGTCTTCCATTGTTTGAACGCTTTCTCCCAAGCGGTATAGGCCAGCGCCAGGGCATCCTTAATGATTCTCTCCCGTTCCTTAAATACCGTTTCTCTTAAGGCGTTTGCATCAGGCAGTGGATCCGACGGGTTCACTTTCATCTGAGGCGCCACTTTTGCGCAGTGGTACGCAAGGCAGGTTATTGCCTCCTCCAGCGGCTCTGCCAGTTCGCTGCTGATCGCGCGCGCCTCTTCCTTCCATTCCGGCAGCACTGCCCCGGCTGCCTCCGATGCCCGCGCAAGGTAGGCGCGGGTCAAAGATTGAAGGGCGTCATCCGTAACTACCCGGCTGAGCGAAGGGGTAGTGAAACCTTCTGCCGCGACCGCCTGCAGCTTTTGCTCGAAAGCCTTCAGCTCTTCGATCTGGCGTTCCAAGAGAAGTCGCCGTCCCTCCTGGTCGGGCGTCCGCCTCTCCACCCGCTCCAGGTTGTGGAGCTCCGTTTCGAGGCGCAGGCGCAAGGGGCCGACGTACTGGCTGCAGAGCTTAGGGAGGAGATCGGCACCGAGTGCGTGGTAGTAAACCAGGCAGGAAAAGGCCGGGGTACGGTTGAGAGAAAGTCCTTTGCGCCTGCTGCGCATCACTTTTTCGTTGTTGTTGGGCCGGCTTTCAATCTGCCAGGCGATGGGGCGCTTCTTGAACTGGGAGGTGTGGTGCTTAAAGAAGTCTTTAGCCAGCCATTCTTCTAAGGGCTTACCCATAATCTCCGCGAATTCCCGCTCGATGGCCGAGACGCGTTCTTCCCCAAAGTCGGCAGCGATCCGCTCTCGCACCCGTTCGATGAGCGTGGGCTTACCCGCGCCTTCGGTGAGCGGAATGATGCCGTCTGGCTCGGCCCACTCCGGCACCGGCTCCCCGGCCTCGATTTGCTTCGGCCAGCGGTGGCCCAAAAGACGCAGGATCATCACCGTGAAGTAATCCGTGGTGTAGCGGCGCAACTCCGGGAGGCAAACCACGCCTTCTTTTTCCCGCAATTCCTTCAGGAGCCAATATACCGAAATCGGGTGGAT
Source organism: Bacillota bacterium (assembly GCA_013177945.1). NCBI lineage: Bacteria > Bacillati > Bacillota > Bacillota bacterium. Next base: position 17,988 of record JABLXW010000002.1, on the reverse strand, counting down.
CTCCAGCTTGACGGAGAGTTCTTCCAGGAACGTTTCGGTGGGAATGGGGATGCGGGCGCCCAGGACAACCTTGTTTTCCTCGTCTTCATTGTCTTCGCTAACAGCTTCGTCGTCATCAAAGGGTTCTTCTTCCTCCACTTTAGCGCCCGGCCCGGCTTCGTAAAGCGCCCGCAACCGCCGCTTCAAGTCTGTCAGTTCCTCCGGCGTCAGTGTGCGGCGCTCGTGGTTTTTAAGGTATTCGATCACTTCCGGCGGAATCTCCGGCAGACCCTCCGGCAACTCCGGCAGGGCATCGTAACCGGCGATTAGCGGAAACCAACCGGCGGGAGTACCGGTTTCGGCGAGAATGGACTGCAAGGAGTTGTCAGTAAAAACATCGTACAGCTTCATTACATAAAGTTCGTTCAAGCCTTCGGCAGTATGAAGCAAAGAAGAAACTGCACCTAGATACCTTTCAAAATCAGACAGATACATTTTAAAACTTCCAAAACATGATCTACAGTCCCCGTAGAGGTAGGTATCTGGTTGACTAAAACTTCGTTCGCAGAGTGATAGAGAAACTATCTTCTGTTTCATATTAAGGCAAAACTGTGAAATTCCCCAATCATTAGAGATAGAAAAAAGAATTGGTACCCTATTTACTTGACTAACTTCAAAGCAAAGAGAAGGACTAATAGCTCGAAGCAAATAAGTCACTACACGCGAGTTGCCGATACAGAATATAGTATTTTCATGGATATTATCAATAACAAATATCATCGGTCCTCTATGACCAAAGATTGCATTACCATCAATATAACGTAAGGCAAAAGAACCACGAGCAGTGCCTGTATATGTATAACCCTGACGAAAGTAGTATTCGGGATTGCGAATGACCGCACTTTTTACGTTACGAAGTACAGAACCACCATAATCCCATCGGATGGAAAATAGATTAAGCCCAAACCATTTAGAAAAACCTCCCCCTTTGCAGAAAGGAAACCATCTATGAGCATTGCAAGATGGACACTCCCAAAAGTAGCGTAAAAATCTGTTGTCGTCGGCTGTGGCTAAGCCTTGTTTTACCTCAGCTACATCTTCTATTAAAGGCCTTGCTTTCAAAATTTGAAAAATTCTCTCCCCTAACCAAAAGACTATGGGGGTATTTGGTATTGCCAAGAAGCCGCTTTGTTTCGTTCTACTGACGTCTCCTTGCCCCGCTGTCCCTGTTTGCAGCAACTCGTCCTTCTCCGCCGCGCTCTTCGGTCCCACCAGGCGGAAGGCTGTGAGGCGGTGCTCCGGCGCAGGCGGGGTTTTGGCAAGAACAAAAAGCACAACAAATGCACCTGCCGCCGAACTATCATCAAAGGCGTGTTCACCCAGATGCGCCAGCGTCTCGATGGTGGTGGCGCGCAAAAGACCCGGGAAATCGCCTTTTGGCCCCTTCTTCAGCTTCTCATCGTCCAAGGCCCGTAAGTCGGCAAAGGAGCGCAGGAACATCCAGGACTGCTGGGTGACCATGGCCACCCGGCCGCCTTCAGCAGCCAGTTGCAGGCAGCGGAGGATGAAGGCGGCGTAGAGGTCGCGCTTGCCGGGCGCGTAGTTTTTCTGTAGATACTCCTTGAGCAACGGCCCCATGTTCTTGCTCCCCATATAGGGAGGATTGGTTGCCACCACGTCATAGCGGCGGGAGAGAAGATCGAAAAGGGTCAGCCCTTTGGCGGCTGCTGCACCGAAGAAGCGGGCAGAGAGGTCGTCAGCGATGATCTCCTTCTCTATATACGCGCGAAAACGTCCGAGGGCATCCGCGTGTAACTTCTGCCACCAGGGGTCATGCCGCAGGCTGCCCGGAGGCCTGCCGATTGCTTTTTCGTGCTCCCGGCGGATCGCGTCGAGGGCTTCGGCAAACTGCTCTTCGATCTGAACGAGCGTTCCGAGTTCGGCAGCGCTGCTTAGCGCCCGGAAGATGCTCTCAAATGCAGACCGGAATTCAAGGATAACAGAACCCCGTTCCAGCGTACCAAGGAACTCCTCCAGGTACTGTTCTCCTTTCGGCAGCCGGATGTTGGTGGCCACCAGGTTCACCCGCCGGGGGGCAAAGTCCGGCGCTTTCTCTTTGGCCTTCATATAAAGGGCCAGCGCCGCGATCTGGACGGCCCGCTCGTCAATGTCTATGCCGTAGAGGTTGTTCTCGAGGATGGAAGCGCAAATGGCCGCCGGCTCCGTAATCTCCCCTTCTTCCAGGTACATCGCATAGAAAAGATCGAAGGCTTCGAGCAGGAAGTGGCCGCTTCCTACCGCCGGATCCAGAAAGGTGATCTCCCGTATCGGCTTCCTGGTAACCGCAGCCCGGTCGGCCTCCTTTACGTAATAAGGCCACTTTTCATAAAGCCGCGAATTTGGGTACATCCCCATCCAGAGGGCACCGAGCGAGTTCTGAACTAAGAATTTAACCATATAGGGCTCGGTGTAAAGCTGGGTAACCAGAATGATGTCGGCGCCTTCGATCTTAAATCCTTTTCGGGTGCGAAGGGTTTCAAAAATCCGGTCCTTTTCTTCGGTATTCCAGTACTGGTAGGCCCAGCCTAAGGCGTCCGGCGCGGTGAAGATTTCTTCCACCGCAGGCTCGCAACCCCGCACCGTCTCCGTCCCCGACAAGAGGGCAAGGCAGCGTCGGAGGGCGGCAACCGATGGGCGCAAAGCCACCCCGGGCGCCGCCGGGTCAAAGAGCAGTGGCAACTCTTCTGCCAGGCGTGCAAAGGCGTCAAACAAGACGGCATAAAGCCCCTCGTCTTCCCCGGCGCACCGCTCGGGGGCCCGGCGCACCAGGCGGTAGTGTTCAAGCGAGCGCCCGCCGTATTCCTTCTTTTGCAGAACCACTTCGTCAATTATTCCCCGGGCTTCGAGACAACGAAGGGCCAGGAGCCGGTTGGCCCAGGTATAGGCTGACTCGCGCAGGAACTCTTCCACGACGCGCGCCTGGGAAACGCCGGCTTCTGCCTTGGCCGCAACATAGGCCTCCACCACCCGGCGCGCTTCCTTATCCTCCGGCGTGAGGTGAGAAAGCCCGGCAGCCGGAGCAGGCGGCCGGTCCTTCCTGATGCCGATTGCGGCCAGGCGCCGCTCAAGGTCGCCAGGCTGCCATTCCCCGCGCCCGTTGAAATATCCTTCGAGAATGTGCCTTATCTCCAGCGTGATTGCGCGGAGCGTCTTTTTCAGGTTCGGATCCATCAGGAGAACTCCACCTCGCTGCCCTCGTCAAGGAGTTTCCGCACGTGGTCATCCAGCCGCTTCAAGGCTGCCGCCCACTCTGCTGCGGTGCGAACCCGGCTAATCCCGGCCACCTCCGCCACCCGTACTTTCCGGACCGGCTTCTGTGGAGTCCCGCCAAGCGCCGTTGCCCGTTTCCCTGCTTCTTGATCGAGCCTTCTCCCTGCTTCGGCAATTAACTGGCGGGCCCGCTCGGGCAAAGCCGCCACGCGGACCGGGTTCTTTTCTCCATCAAGCGCCGCCAGAAATTCGTCCAGCGGCTGCCTGAGATCCCCCACCAGCTCTGCGGGAAGGCACCTGGCCGCAATTTCCTCGGGCAGCCGCACGAGCGCCGCCTCAATCTCTCCCCGCGCCTCTTCACGCCACCCGGCAAGAAGAGAGGAAAGCTCCAGCGCGGCAGCAGCCTTCGCGTCCTGGATCACCTTCCAGATCTCGGGTTCGGCAAAGGAAGCCTTTTTCCGCGCGGTCATAAAGTTCTCGACGAAGGATCGCAAAACGCCCGTGTCCGGCAGGCGGTGTTCAATTGCCTGGAGTTGATCGGCAAGGTCCTTGGTCTCACTGAAGACCTTGCCCCATTTTTGCTGGAAGGTGGCGAGTTTCTGTATAGCTATAACGCCTGACTCGAGAACTGCCGACCGGGCAAAGATCTCGTTGACACGGTGAACCGGGTTGCCGAGGCCTAAAATTTCGATTATGGCCTCGACCCCTCTTTTAAACTCATCTGGCAGGGGAAATCCTGCCGGCTCCGCCCAGAGTAAAACCCGTTCGGCCTGGGATCGTAGCTGCCTGCCGAATTGCTCCATCGCCTGGTGCAGGGCCGCGGGAGTTTCATCAATCTTACGGACGCCGGCAAGCTTGATTAGAAGCGTTCGCACCGCCATCAGCACATCGGGGTCTACTTCCGTTTCCTCCAGAATAAGCTCGCATTTGTCAAAGTTACGGCTAACCCGCAGAAGATCCTGCAGTTCGGGGTCGGCTGGGTTGGTATACGGCTTCTTATTACTGAGGATTCTTACCGCACCCGCCCGTACCAGCGCGGCTACCCCGATGCGGACTGCGTTGCCGTCCCACCCGTAGGGCGGCTGAACAAACTCACTAATCAGGTCTTTCCCGAGAGTTCGTTGCTTTGTACTCTGACGCTTGGCCAGATAAAGCCTGATGGCATCAACCAAAGGGCAATGGAGGTCGAGTTGCCCAGACTGATCATAGAGCTTGAGGTTGCGGATGTCTTGACCGGGCGTTTTCGTGCCGCTAAGAACTTCAAGAATAGCTTTTTGTTCCTGGTTGACCCGGACCGGCACCCGGTCGTATTGCGGGTAAAGGGTTGGCCAGTACAAAGCCAATTCCTCGCGAATCGCCTCTCCCGGTGTCTGGCCCGGCTTGGGGTTGAGGGCGCGGCTCGACCCGCGGAAGACAACCCTTGCGTGTCGCAGCCCCTCCCGGATGCCGTCCTGGACCCTCCGGCGCAGCTTCTCCAGGTCGTTGGACTCCCGGTCTGAGGCGAGCCTATGTGCTTCATCGGATTTGTGCGGATCGCCCTTCCAGTTTTTAATAACCTCGCGCATCGCGATATACCGGTTGAGGTCCTGGTCGAACCCCGGAATACGGTCACACAGGATAAAGATCGTCTGCTGTTCCTCCGGGCGAAGGCTCTGGTCTTCGAGATCAATAACCTTAATGCCTCCCAGAGCAGCCAGCGGCGAAACAACGCGGACCTCAACAAAACCTTCCCTGGTTACGGGCGTACCGTCGAAAGTTATCCGCACAGGAAACTCGGCACCTTTATAGGGAACCGTGGCAAAGCCCAGAACATCGGTGGTGGCGAAATCCCTGAGTCCTGCCTCCCGGTCCGGTTGCCTTAGTTCCGCGGCCGTTGCGGCCACCTCATCTTCAAAAGTGCGGCGAACGCCGGTGAGAAACTCGTACTCCTCCCCAATGCGCGCCACCATTTTTGCCTTCTGGAGTCGCTCGAGTTCCGGCCTTATCCGCGCCGCAATCGCAGCGATATCGTCATCCACCGATTCAGCGAGTAGCCGGGCCAGGTTATCGATAGTTCGTGGTAAATAGGTAATGCCTGAAAGAAGGTAGAGCACCTCTGCGACGCGCCGGGTCAGAAGGGTGGCCCCCGGAACGTCGGTGGTGATCAGCTGGATCTCCCGCCGGACCTCGGGGTTGATTTCGGCCGCCTCGAGATTGGCATAAACCTCGTCAAAAGAAACCACCCGTCCCACCGGAGCTTCAAGGTATCGCCCACGACCGGTGCGCAGGATATCCTGAGTGATAGCGATCAGCGTCCGGGTAGAACCAGATAACTGCTCGCCCCGCCCGCCCTGAGTACGAAGGCTCTTCACCACTTCCGGAATGAGGTGGGTCTGATAGGGGAAGAACGGATAGGTATCCACGAATTTTTCTAAGGTACACTCGGGCATTAGCCTGCCTTCCATCCGCAATTGGCCCAGGTCCCGGATAATGCCGGGAGCACTGTTGTAGACTTCTACCAAAGCTTCCCGCCCGGGGAGGTTTTTCCTCAAAAGCCGGTCTTCGAGTACGAGTTCTATGTTCTCGGTAGTCAGGACAAATTTAAACCGGAAGCGGCCCTCCATCTTTTTCATATCCGCCTGTAGAGCGCGGGCATTTGCGTACACCGAAGCCATATCTTCATGGGTGGTAACGAGAACCCAGATGCGACCCTGCCCCTTTTCAGCCGCTTCTTCCACGAACGCCTGAAGCTGGGCCAACCGCCCAGCGTCGTCTTCAATCCATTGACCGGATTCATCCAGCACCAACACCAGACGGCAAGGCTTTCCTGTGGCCTTCTCTGTAATCGCAAGATCCTCAAGAATCGTGCGAACAAAAAACTGAACGTTGTAAAGTTCGCCCTTCTCGGCATTTTTCAAAGCCTGTAATACATCCTCCGGGCAGGTAAAAACGTCGGGCGCCACCTCGCAGGCAGCAGCATAGAGGTGCCTGGCGTAAAAGTTAAGGTTCTGCTGAACCTCCGGCCAGGGCTTCCCCACCCGCCTTTCCACGGCCGTGTGCAACTCGCTCAATTGGCCGCGTTTGTCCAGTTCTGCCTCTATTACCCGGGCGTAAACCAGATTGGAACTATACCCTTTGGAAAGGTAATACTGGGAAAGCAGCAGCCGTGGAAGGGGCGTGGCTTTGCTATCAGCCAGCGTATTAATATTGAAGGCCAACACCCGGGAGGAGCACCGCTCAAGGCGGGCCAGGCTCCGCAGGATAGAATCCCGGCGCGGCGCACCCGGCGGAATACGGGCTTCGAAGCGCTGGGCCGCAGAGTGTCCCACAAGGGTTCTGTTTTCTACAAGTAAGGCTAGAATCTTCGCCAGGTATGACTTACCAGAGCCGAAGTAGCCCGAGATCCAAACACCGATTTCCGTAGTGGCAGTATAGAAGGTATCTGTATAGTGTTCCAAAAAGTCATCTATGTACCGTTCGATAGCAGGCGTAACGACGTAACTCCCAATTTCGTAAGCAAGCTTATCTTCGTTTTGGACCTCACTGACTTTGATAACCGGGTCAATTTTCTCTTCAACCCTTGTTTGAAAAATGTCCTTAATCAGCATCCTGCCACCCGCCCCTATTTATCAACTAAAGAATGTCACCCCGGTACATAAACTCGTCGCGCCTGTTTAGAAACGAGTAGGTTCGCGCCTCCCTCAACGTCCCCGGCACGAGGACCACCACGGGCCCGTCCAAAGTACTTTGCCCGCTTTCCCATAACGCCTGCATTACCGCCCGCGGGCCACTAGCGGGGTAAAGCGCAGCCAACCTTTCGAGACTGATAACCAATTTCCCGGAGGCCGGCGCGCGGCTCGCTTCCCTTACTGCCGAAACTGCTGCGGTCACCCACATCCGTCCCAGTTCAGCTTCCGGATCGGCGCCCGGCATAGGGTCCTCAATAGCCGCAACAATATTTTGAACGCCGAGACCCTCGACAACGGCCATAGTTACTGCAAGCAGATCAACACTTCTAACTTCGAAATCCGGTTGCAACGTCCCGGAAAGCCCCCGCCATTCCCTTAAGACAGCTAACTCAGCTTCCGGCGGATAGACGATTACCAAAAAAGGTGCCCCCGTTTTCCGCCCGATGTTATCATAATGAGAGCGAATGCGTTCCAATGCCTCCCGCAACTTCCAGGACCAGTCGATCAAGCTTTCACCGCCAATCCACCGGAAATTCTTTGGCTTCAAGTATTACAGTCTGGCCTGCGCGCTCATAGCGAAGCCGCCCTTGTTGGGAGAGCTCAAGGAAGGCAACACCGACATCGCTTTCGCTCCAAAGAAAAAGCTTCCACGCCGGTGCCTCCAGAACGGTACGGCCTTTCAAACCTTCGGCGGTCAGGATTAAGAACAAATGGTAAGCCGTTTCGATAGGAACCGGTGGCTTTTGAATGTGCTTCTGTTGCACCCCCCGGAGCAACCCAAAATCTCTCAGGGAGGAAAGAACGTTTGACGCTACTTTATTTCGGCTGCTCTCGCGCCACCGCTTAATTTCCGGATATTTCTCTCCTGCCGCATCTAGAAAAATTAAAACCTCCCCACGATTTACGTGGGTTAACCCATTGTACCACTTATCCCAAAGTGGGCCGGTAACAAAATCAAAAGTGAGCCGGTCACGCAGTGCAAAGTGAAGGTAGAGCAGGGACAAAAAGCGGGGTGTCGAAGGATTGCCTGCCGCAGCCGCTTTTGCAAGTTCCGTAACAACCCACGGCGGCATATTAGCAAAATAGCGGCGGTGCAAGGCCCGCCAAATCGTCCGGCGTGTTTCGAAGGATTTCTTGGGTATGAGACTCCCGTTTAACACCGCGGTCCTCACTTGTGGTATCGACATCCCTTGGCTGAGGGCTTTGAAAACCAGGTGAGCTTCTTTAACAAGAGCCCCGGCTGACGTATGTCGCGCGGAATAATGAGGTAAAGTATCCCTAAAGGGTGAATTACAGTATCGTACTGATAAGTGATCGCTCTTCAACTGCACCCATCTCCTGGATTAAAGGTGTCTCATATGAACGTTATTTGAGCAAGTCAAACCGGTTCTTGTAGCAATCGAATACTGGCCGGGGAACCACGGTACCATCCGCTCTGATATTACAAAAGTTGATGCTGTAGCGGCCTTTATTTCGGCCGGTTTTATTTTGCCGCGCGACTTTTACGAGCTCTATAGACGGCACAACCCAAAAGGCGTTGGCCTGTTCGGAATAGAAAATGAAAAAATAGTTAGGGCGGGGGGCCGGGATGTCTAACGGGACAAACCGGCCCGCGTTTTTCGGGTTACAATCCTTCGACCGCGCCTTAACCTGGATTTCCAAGTAGTCCGGTATACCATTCTTCTCGCGGCGGATTACACAATCTATGCCCTGGTCGTCAACAAGCGTCTGGTAGACGTCGAATCCCCGGCGCAGGAGTTCCGCAATCACCACGTACTCCTGCCGCTTGCCGAAAGACGCTGTATCCCGGTAACTGCGGGTTGCCATCTTTTAAAACCATCCCTTCAACCCTCATTCCTTGTAGAATTTTACATTCGTCCCTTCGCCTTCGCCACAATCCATTCCAAAGATGAAGGGTAACGAAATACCTTTTTCATCCTTTTTCATCCTTCGTGGTCCCGCTGTGAGCGGCAGGGGCAACTCCTACAAACTCTCAAGTTTCCCAACATCCGCCCATCTTCTCCATAGGCCAGTTGGATCAGTTTCGATATCAACGCTATCCTCCGTGGCACGCGTCACCTGTAAACTTTGTAGAAATTCGGCAAACTCCGCCAATTTTCCTTCAACAATCAAAGCCTCCTCATCGTTAATCAGTCACACCGCCAAGCGCTAAATACAAGGAGAATATACTCGCCGGAATCTCGAAAAGGAAATAGGAAAATAGAGGCCGTCCGGGAATATCACCTTAAGAACTTTACGGAGACCAGGCATGAGGGCAATGAATCTTCCCTATCAAAGGAGCAAATTTTCTTCTCCGGCCGCAAAAAGCAAAAACCACCAGGGAAATCCTGGTGGAAAAGAAAGTGGCTCTTTCAGCATTGCTCAGGCATTGCCCGCACCTTCGTCAAGGCTGTCCAGAATCTGGAGCAAGGCCTCTTCATTCGGTAGATCAAGCCTCCCTGCCCGGGCCCTCTTCTGGAACTCCGGAGGCAGGGTTGAAATTCTGATTTTTGTAACCCTGACAACCCCTCCGTTGACCCCGGCAGGCCCCTGAATAACCGCCAGAAACCCCCCTTTTTCTCCCAGGTGGGTCTTTTTCCGGCAGACCGGGCAGAGCCCCTGCTTCGTTCGGGTAAAAACCAGACCGCCTCCGGTAAACTTTGAACGCCACCCCTCCCTGGGGGGATACACCTGCTGCAAATCGATAAGAGCCAGCCCCTTCTTTCCTGGCAGAACGGCAGGGAACTCTACCTCGTGGCGGCACAAAGCATAAGCGGTTCTGGCAGATATTTTCGTTTCAGGAGCAAGGGGGCGCCGCAGGGTTACCTGCTCTTGCAGGAGGCGCAAACTACCGGCCACTGCAACAAGGATAAATCCGTATAAAAGAACCCGATACCCTTTACTCGACATCGCATCAGCCCTCACGAGATGGTTTTACTCATAAATATTTCCAGCAGGCCGGTAATTATGTATGAATTTTTTAAATTTTTACTGCTCTAACCGGTCCATAAGCTCTTCCGGAATATCGAAATTCGCATAAACGTGCTGCACATCGTCATGGTCCTCCAGCACATCCATCAGCTTCAGGACCTTTTCCGCGGTCTCGGGATCGGTAATCGGAACCGTTGTTTTGGGCACCATCGTCACTTCAGCAAGTGAAAACTTCACTCCCCGCTCGGTGAGAACAGCCTTCATCTTTTCCAAATCCTGGGGTGCAGTCACCACTTCGATGGTGCTTCCCTCTTCTTTCACATCTTCGGCACCCGCCTCGATCAAAAAGAGCATCAGCTCCTCTTCGTCCCCGGGAATGTTCTCTTTCGGGATAACCAGGAAACCCTTCATCTCAAACATCCATGCCACGCAGCCTGTTTCTCCCAGGCTTCCGCCGTGCCTGGAGAAGAGGTGGCGGATCTCCGAGGCCGTCCGGTTGCGGTTGTCGGTCAAAATCTTCAGGAGGAGGGCAACGCCACCTGGAGCGTACCCTTCATAGGTAACTTCTTCGTAGCTTTCCCCTTCCATCTCCCCTGTCGCCCGCATAATCGCCCGGTTGATGTTTTCCATCGGCATGTTCATTTCCCGCGCCCGGGCAATCGCGAGCTTCAGAGCCTGATTCACGTTGGGATCTCCGCCTCCCTGCCGGGCCGCGGCAACGATGGCGCGCCCCAGCTTCGTAAAGAGGCGCCCCCGCTGCGCGTCGACCTTTGCCTTCCGGTGCTTAATGTTGGCCCATTTGGAGTGACCGGCCATGAGATCACCTCGCAAAGCAAGTTTTTAAAAAGGGGGAACAGGCGGGAGCCTCCTTTTATGTTCGCTGCGCCGCTTCATTTCTTCGATTTTTTCTTTTGCTTCTGGAGGTGCTTCACCCTCTAAAAGATAACGGTCGAGCAGAGCGTAGGAAATTCCCATTTCCCCTTCGTCCGTTTGATTTTCCCACAATCCGGCGCTGGGCGGCTTTAAAATGATCCGCTCCGGCACACCAAGGTAAGAAGCCAGCGCCCTGACCTGACTTTTCACGAGATTGCCCAGGGGAAGAAGATCGACTCCCCCATCTCCGTACTTCGTGAAATACCCCACCGCAAGCTCGCTCCTGTTGCCGGTTCCCACCACAAGATAATTATTCAGATTTGCGTAGTAATACAAGACCAGCATGCGCAGGCGGGGCTTCAGGTTGGCAAGGGCCATCCGGCAGAAGCCGGTTTGGGCTTCACCTGGAGGGGGATCCAGATTCGCCAGCAAGCAATCGTAAACGGGATCCAAAGGAATCACCTTTTTCTTCAACTGAAAGGTTTGCGCGACGAGTTCGGCATCCTGCAGGTCCCGGGGGTTGCTGTGGCAGGGCAGGATGAGTGCCAGCGAGGTATCGGGATAGGCCCTCCTGCACAAGGCCCCGACCACCGCAGAGTCAAGACCGCCGCTCAAGCCGAAAACCACCCCGGCAGCTCCGGCTTCCTCTCCCTTTTTTCGGAGCCAGTCCACCAGCAATCGGGCCAGCTCTGCCTCCTTAAACTGCTCCCGCATCCAATCCGACCCCCCAAAAAATTTTAACAGAACTTAATATTCCATGCAATTTTCCTCAACCAGAGAGGGGAACCAGTTCGATCTTCCCCAGTGCACCGAGTTTGTCTCCCTGAATTACCACCGCACCCAGGACCCCCCGGATCTGACAGGCAAAGTTAAGGGCAGCCGGAAAATCAGCCGCGGTTTGAACCCTGTTGCCCAGGGCGGTGGCCACGGCATCTGCCAGGGCCGCTGTCGAACCCACCACAACCGCAGCATCGGCGCGCCCAAAACTCAAGGAGGGCCCCACCGTCCCGGAAGAGGTGCAGATTCCATAAAAGCCGGGGGAAGGCCGGACGAGCAGCCCAACCCTTTCCGAAAGGGGAGAGGCACCCGCAAAAATTCCCACCGTTCTGGGAGAGAGGGCCTTTAAAAAAATATCCCCCCCGTTTTCCACGATCACTTCCTCCACATAGCGAAGGAGCCTCCGGCCGACCACCTCCGCAATTGCTCCGGCAACGGCAGCCATCGGGCCCACTCCGGCCCGGGCTGCGGCAGCGGCCATCATCCTTGCAAGCCGGGGAGCCTTCGGACTCACGGGATAGGGCTCAAGAGCCCGGCCGAATTCGGGGTCCCGGAGCAGAAACTCCTCCAGTTCGCGCCGGCATTCGTTGAGCAGAGAAAGGGCAACCCCCGGCAGTTCAGGAACGAAGCTGGCCCGGTCAACGCTGATCAGCAAGTCAGATTCCTTAGAACAAACATGAAAAGAAACCAGGCCCCTCCCCCTGACCCGGTTTCGGTAAGTTCTTTCCAGATACTCCATCTCCGACCTCTGCAAGCATATTAAAAACGCACTTCTACAGCCCGGGCCATGCAAACATCCAAACAGCTTTCACATACAATGCACCTCGAGCCGTCAAAATGAACCTCCATCTCCGGACGGGTCAGGTAAAGAGCACCGGTCGGGCAAAAAGAGGTGCAGGCCCCGCACTGCAAACAGCGCTCAGGGTTCCAGGCAATGGTTCCGCTTAAAGGCTCGATTTCCACCCCCAGGTTCCTTAAATATTCCAGGCCCCGGTTGTAGTTTTCGGAATCGCCGCTGAGCTCCAGAACTACATACCCTTCCTTGTGCGGGTTGATATCGGCCTTGAGGATGTTAATCACAAGGTCGTAGTCTTTCACCAGACGGTAGATGATCGGCTGGTCCACAATCGCCGAAGAAAACCGCAGCACTTTTTTTTCGACAACCAAAACAAAAACCCTCCTCAACCGTTATTCTTTTTTTCTTTCAAACCTTTAATCGTGATCCCCGCCTCCACCCCGGGCAGCAGCTGGACAGGTTCGGTGAGCAGGAACCGCCCGCTCCTGATCCATTCTTTTAAAATCCGGGCGATTTCCCGCGCCTTAAAATAGCTGGAAAGAGGAGTAGTCGGCACTTCCCTGCCGTTGATCACAATGCGGCCGGATTTGAGCTGGGCGTAGCTTACGCTCCCGAGCACTTCCCCGGTATTGTTCGGGTACGCGGAACTGTAGTCCACAACAGGAGCAAAAATGTCCTCATCCTTAACGGTTGTATAGAGAAGAATTTCTTCGCTTAAAATTGGAATCGGAATCCCGATTCCCACCGCCAGGCTTGTGCCGTAACCAAGGATGCTGGTCCCCCGGAGCCACAGAGGGCTCATCTGCTTGAGGTCGCCGATCACGGCCAGGGTCCCGGCGCCTGTTAGGGGAACGCCGTTCTCGCCCCTGGGAACGCCCGGGTTGTGCTGGGTTCCATGCCAGGCAACATAACCAACTCCCCCGCCGAGAAAGATTTTCGTTCCGATCCCGATCGTTTTATAATAAGGGTCGTTTAAAAGGGGGCTGAGCTGCCCCGCCGAGGAATAACTGGCATTCCCCAAATTCGGTTTGAGCACTCCCATATAAGTGTAGATGGTGCGGCTGGATAAATTAACGGCCACATTGTAATTCTGATAGGCATTCCGGGGGTTGAAGAGGATGGCCTCGTTCAGATCTGCCAGGGTGATCCAGGTTTCGATGCGGCGCCGCGGGTAGCAGTCCGTTCCGTAGCCCAGAGCCTCCAGCTTTACGGGTTTCCCGGCAACCAGGTCTTCGATGACATGGCCTCCCCCGTAAAGGAAGCGACCCGGGTAAACGCGGTTTTCGGGATCGCCCTCCGGGAGTTCGGTGGCGCCCAGGTATGCATCAACGGCGGCAATCCCTCCGTAGGCGGGGACCCCGTTTAAATAAATTTTCTTCATCTTGAGGCGAGGAGCAGGATGGCCGAAGTTCAAAAAGACGCCGCTGGAACACATGGTTCCGAAGGTTCCGGTAGTGACCACATCAACCTCCCGGGCCGCTTTCTTCACACCCTTTTCCGCCACAAGGTCGATAATCTCTTCTGCCGTAACAACAACGGCTTCCCCTCGCTTGATTCTGGCATTAATTTCTTCGTACGTTTTTTCAAAAGCCAACTTTGCAAGCACCTCCCTGCAGTTTCTCCTGCCTGCCAAATGCAAAAATAAAACCTCTTCCGAGAGAAGAGGTTTTACTGCAAATTATTCCGCCCCTCTTATCTCCCAGAACTTGACATTCTGCAGGAATTGGCACCGCCGTCCCGCCGTTATTCCGGGACCGGTTGCCGGGTTTCATTGGGCCCGTCCCTCCACCACTCTTGATAAGAGAATGCTTCTTTATTCAATTGACCGGTTGCCAACGCCTACGATAACACACAGAAGCAGGGTTGTCAAGAAGCAATTGCACCAAAAAAATCTACTTGTTCGGATTTGGGCTGGTTTGCGGCTCCTTGATAACCTCCTCCTGGTTGTCTTTTACCTCTGTTGTAGCCTTGCGAAACTCTCTGATCGTCTTCCCCAGGGATTTCCCCACCTCCGGCAGCTTGCCGGGTCCAAAGATGATCAGCACAATCGCAAGAATCGCAATAATTTCCCACGGCCCGACACTCGGCAGTAAACCAAACATGGACTTATCCACCTCCCATGTAAAAATTAATTCTCCCTTCCGGACCCGTTCCCTTTAAGCTATTTCTCAATCCTTTCCAAAATAATCTTGTGATCTACCAGAGCAAGCTCCTTGATCCGCGCTTCGAGAATCAGCTGGCGGCCGAAAATGTCCTGCAGCAGAAGCCCCCTTTCGTGCGGTAAAACACGGTCAACCCTCTCAAATACCAGTTCCTCCTGACCATTTTTCAAAACATAGGCATTCGCTTCACACATCTTGCCTGGCCTCCTTGATACTCTTGAGATGCTGAACCAGTTGCTCCACATAATGCGGCAGCGGTTCCTGCTTGACACCGATGATTTCAACCCGGTTTCTCCCGATTGGCAGCAAAATCTTCAATGCCTTGCTTTGCCCGATCGCTTCAGCCATGCGCGGCGTCACTTCTCCCAGCATGGCGTGGGCAACAAGAATGGAAAGAGACCCTACAATAACATCGACTTCAGAGACGGTCTGGACGACGGCGTTTTCCCCGGTTGCACCCTCGTTTGCACCGGCCCTCAGCATCAAAGTGGTAGCGGCGCTGTTTGTCCCCAGTGCTATTATTTCTACCTCCGCCCCGAATTCCCTCCTGATTTTTTCGGTAATGTGTTTTCCAATCCCGCCCCCCTGACCGTCAATTACGGCAATTTTCATGATAAGCCTCCTCGCCTCTTTAAATAACCCTTACCCCGAGGGTTCTCTCCATTTCTTGTAAGGCAAAATGGTGGGCCTTTTCATCGAAGGATGCAACACCTTCTTTAAGAACGGTTACTTTGTAGTTCCGCATCCGCGCCTCGGCAGCAGTATATAAAACGCAAATGTTCGTACAAACCCCAACCAGAACCAGCTCTTCGATTTTCCTTTCCCGCAGATAAAGGTCTAAATCAGTCCCATAAAAACCGCTGTACCTGCGCTTGGGAACCACCAGGTCCCCCGCCTGGGGCGCAAGCTCAGCGCAGACCTTGCCGCCTTCAGAACCGGCAAGGCAGTGGGGAGGAAACATTTCAAACTCGGCATCCCCCTCCCGGTGCTGGTCGCAGACATAAATCACCGGCCACCCCTCCTCCCGCGCCTTCGCCAGTTCCCGCGCGATCACAGGGATAATCCGGCGCCCCGCCTCGCCTACGTACAGGGCCCCCTGCTCCTGCACAAAATCGTTGAGCATATCAATAACTACAAAAGCCTTTTCCGCCATCCCGCACCCCCCAGTCTCGCGTCTTTATCGAGGATTAAACTTAAACAAAGAAACCGCGAATTCCTGCCCGGCCCCGTTTTTTTACTGCAAATCCTCAAGATAACACCTCAGCACTTCCGCCACCCCCCAGGCCTGAGCAAAACAGCCTCGCGGGGTGAAAGGCGGAGAACCGTCAAAGATCTCGGAAACCGTTCCAATCCCGTGGTCCCGGAGGTGATCCTTAATGGGTGCCAGAAACAAGCGAGCAACCTCGAGGCTTTCGGGAGAATAGTCATGAACCTTCCGGTAAGCGGTGATAAAATGCCCGAGAAACCAGCTCCAGACCGTGCCCTGATGGTAAGCCGCATCCCGCTCGACCTGGCCTCCCCCGTAGCGGCCTTTAAACTCGGGATCATACGGAGAGAGGCTGCGCAGCCCGTAAACGGCATACAACTCCTCCCAAACTCGTGAGACCACTGCCCGGGCCTCGGCACGCGTGAGAGGACTGAAAGGAAGGCTTACGGCAATCACCTGATTGGGGCGGATCCGGGCATCTTTTATTTCCCCGTCGATGACATCATAAAGGCAGCGTTCAACCTCATTCCAAAAACTGCTCCGGAAACTCGCGCGGACCTTTTCCGCCAGTTCACTGTATTCATCCCGTTCACCAAAAACTGCTGCGAGCTGTCCCATAAAGCGGAGCGCGTTATACCAGAGGGCATTCACCTCAACGGGTTTTCCTTCCCTGGGCGTCACCACCCAGTCCCCAACCTTGGCGTCCATCCAGGTAAGCTGCACACCGGGGCATTTCGCCGCAATCAAGCCGTCCCGGTCCATCTTGATCCCGAATTTTGTTCCCGCACGGTAGCTTTCTATGATTTTTTTCAGTGTGGGAAAGATTTGCTCTCTGATAAATCCGTAGTCCGCGGTATAGGCGAGAAACTTTTGAACCGCAAAGAAGTACCATAAAGGAGCATCTACGGTGTTGTATAAAGGCTCTTCCCCCGCATCGGGAAACATATTGGGGATGAGCCCATCCTTCTCGTAGGCCGCAAATGTTGCAAGAATTTCCCGCGCTTCTTGAAAGCGCTTTGTGCATAAAGTCAGGCCGGGCAGGGCAATCATGGCATCCCGCCCCCAGTCGCTGAACCAGGGGTATCCGGCAATAATGGTCCGCTTTCCTGTGGTCTTTCTCCTGACAAGAAAGGCATCGGCTGCAAGAACCAGCTGCTGGGCAAATTCATCCTGGTACCCCGCGACATCCAGAAGAGACTCCAGGCGCTCCCTTTCCCCGGCTTCCAGAGCGGCGTAATTAAAAGAAAACACCTCCTCTGTAGAAAGAACCACTGAGAAGTCCTCGGAAGATTGAGTATGAATTACGAAATAACCCGGAATGTAGTGGTCCTCAAGACAGGGAAGACCGCGGTACTCCTCGACGGCGTAATACATCCCCTTGTACCAGGAACTTTCCCTGACATAACGAGCCTGATCGCTGGCCAGATAAAAGGAGGGCGCCCCAGGGAAGGGTTCGATTTTAACCTGGAAATCCCTCACTTCCTGGCGAAAGGGCCAATCGTTTTCAAAGACCGTACCGTGGTAGTCCCGGCAGTTGACGAGCGGGAAAATTTTTAAAGCAACCCTCTTCCCGTGTTCGTTAATAATTTTATAATTAACTACCGTTGTATTCTGGCCGTAAATCATGAAAATTTTTTTAATGATGAAGATATCTCCAATCTGGTACGTATAGGTGGGGAAGGGATTGCGCTGGAAGCGCTGGAGGTGCCTGTACCCCTCCTGGGCGTAGCCACCATGGACCTGATTCGTGCCCAGAACAAACTTTTTATCTTCGACATATAAATCTTCATCCAGCTTCGCAACAAGCAGGCGCCGGTCCACCGGCGGCCTTAAGGATGCAATGAGGAGTCCGTGGTAGCGGCGTGTATTGAGTCCGATAATGGTGGAAGAAGCAAAACCCCCGAGACCGTTAGTCAGCAGCCATTCCTTTGTGGGTCCGATTTCGGGGTTAAGCTCACTCTTGCCAAAGGTAAACTCCATTCCCCCCATGACCAACAACTCCTTTAATCAAATAGATTATAAAATAAAAAAAGGCGGGCGTCCATTCGCCCTCATTGCCGGGCAAACCTTCGCGCCCCTGCGCTTCGTCTCCGGACCATGGGGGCAAAGGCAGGCTGGAACACCGGGCGAAGAAGCTTCGGCCCGGATAGAAGACAAAAGGAGTTCCTGGCGAACTCCTTTTGAACAATTGATTAAACTTTTCCTGGCAGCGGCCTACTCTCCCGGGGAGAACCCCAGTACCATCGGCGCTGGAGGGCTTAACTTCCGTGTTCGGGATGGGAACGGGTGTTTCCCCTCCGCACTTGTGCCACCAGGAAACTTTCA